>CAZELC010000328.1:0-3511 GCA_964512865.1 uncultured Bacteroidales bacterium | reverse complement strand
ACTATCTGTTGAAAAGAAAATTTGCTTTGTTGAAGTATCGGCCGTAACCGATTTTATTTCTCTTCCCTGATTAATGTATGCTATTGTTTTTACTTCTTTGCTTTGATAATCGAAACTGAATAACCCGTTTTTTGAAGCAAACAAAAGCGAATCTTTCATATCAAACACTGAATTAACAGGTGTTGTTACATCAAACAACTTGGCATATTTGCCTCCACGGACAATTAAATAAACTGAATTTTTTTGTAGATTTTTCTCGCGGTCAAAAACAAACATCACATTTTTTCCAGGACTTAATCCCATTCCGTAATTTGGTAATTTGATTTGTCTGATAAGTGTTCCTGTAGAGTCAATTTTACAAATATAGTTTTCACTTATCACCATCAGAAATTTATCCGGAGTCAAGTTAAAGCTACTAATACTGCCAAATATTCTTTCACCTAAAGGAATCATTCCTCCCCATCCTAAAACATAAAATTGATTTGAAGATGAAAGTAAAATAAGACTATCTGTTGTAACATCAATGGAATTAACAAAATTTACATTAAGGTTTATATCCTGAAGCATCTTGCTATTCATCAAAACCTCATAATGCAGTGAGTCGTTTTTTATTGTCAAACTTTGTGCAGCAAGCACCCAAAGAATAAAACAAGAAGTTATTATTGTTTTGTAGAAAGTTCTCATCAATTTATTTAAATGGTTACCATTCCCATGCATTAAATGGTTTTTTCTGATCATAAACTTCATTGTACAAATCAACTCCTTTACCGGAAACTGAACCTCCTATTGATAAAACCAAATCATCTCTGGAAGATTGTTTTTTTAGCATTGTATTCCACGTTTGACTTAAATTCCAATTTTTATATTTCAGAATATCATCTCCGGAACTTTTTAAAACTTCCTTTACTGAAGTCTCGTTAAACTTATTTGCATATTCGTATCCTTTACTTATTTTCCCAAAGTATTTTCCGGCAAGGTCTCCGGCAGCAGCTGAGCCAACATCTACCAATATATTTTCAGCAATTTTCCCTGCTACTTGTGTTGATGAAGGACAATTTGGTGGATTAAGGAAAAAACAATCATGCACTACGGTAACATCAGCAGCTACAGCATCAACAGCAGCAATAGTTGCATAATTAAGTCCGGGAGGTAATAAGCTTACAATTTCTACTGTTATCCCTCTGGCTTCTTCAATGGTTTGATCCACATTATTTCCGTTATTTATCTCACGAATTCCATCAGGCATTGGAGGAACTTCGGAAGCAAGTTTTACATTATAATTATTCTCAACTTTTAACGATTGAACGGCAGGATTTTCGCTAGCTTCAGTTAAATCAACAATATTTGCATCACCATTTCCTGTTCCAAAAAAGTTTGTGTATGTATCTGAAGATAGCGACATTGGCTTTAAATCAGTTCCTGTTGAGCCTGGCAACGATTGATACTGCTGCATCAGTTTGTCGTACTTAGCTTTTGCTTCTGCCTCAGCCTTTGCCTTTGCTTCGGCTTCTGCTTCAGCCTCTGCTTCAGCCTCTGCTTTTGCCTTTGCTTCAGCCTCTGCTTTTGCTTTTGCTTCTGCCTCACTATTACTTGAAAAAGCGACATTCAACAATGATTGAAATATAAACAACTGTGCCGCTTGATTTGTTGTAAGTCCACTACTGTATGATGAGCTTGAGCTCGAACTTGTAGTTGTAGAAGGACAATTAACACATTGCGGAGATGATACTGTAGGAACATTATAAGAACTTCCACTGCCACCTTCTCCCTGGAACCCGTTGTTATTAACATTGTTTAGCTGATCTAATGCCGATTGCCCGAATAATAAACCAGAATAACTTATTAAAAGTATTCCAATTAATGACACAACTTTTTTCATACCCAATGGTTTTTTATTCTATAAAACACACATAGAATATTATTATGCAAATATAATAAATATATACACTTTTTGAAAGTAAATCGAGCATTTTAATTAAATATTTAACAATATAATTACATGAATACGACCTTTTTTAAAATAAATCTATTTCTATAAAACCTTAAAAATTTTTGAACTGAGCTTACGGAATAAAATATCCTTTTGGTTTAAGTGAAATGCTTGTTTGTATATTTCATTTTATAAAGACTATTTCCTGAAGTTAAATTTGTACAAATTTAAACACATGAAAAAAATTATAGCTCTTTGTATTATGTTTGGGAGTTTGCAAATATTTTCACAGAATAACTCTCTTTATCTTCCATCAGTATATAAAAAAGCTTACGAAAAAGGTACTCGCTCATACGATGGAAAGCCGGGTTCAAAATATTGGTCAAACCGCTCCGAATATAATATTAAAGCATCACTTGACCCTGTTACAAAAAAACTTAAAGGAAGCGAAGAACTTATTTATTACAATAATAGTCCAGATACAATTAGAATTTTAATTGTAAAAATACTTCAGGATATTTATAAAAAAGAATCGCCCCGCGATCTGAAAATTACTGCTGATCAATTATCGGATGGAGTGAATATTTCATCATTAAATGTAAATGACGTTTCATGGAACTTGAATGATAGAAAACAAGCTGTACATTTCGGAACAAACTTAGCTGTAAAGCTGCAACCCGGCAAATACCTTCTTCCGGGAAGCTCAGTAAAACTAAGTATTTCGTGGGATTATACAATTGTTTCGAATGGATTCAGAACCGGCGCTTTTACAGATTCGGCAATGTTCATAGGTTATTGGTATCCACAGATGGCAGTATATGATGACTACAATGGTTGGGACACCGAAAACTATACAGGCGAACAGGAAACTTATAATGATTTAGCGGATTATTCGGTTGAATTAACTTTACCTTCAAATTATATTGTTTGGGCAACCGGCGATTTATCGAATCCTTCTGATATTTATAGTGAAGCGATTTACAAAAAAATTAAAACTTCAAAGAAAAGTAAAGATGTAGTAAAAATTATCACTCCGGAAGATTATAAACAAAAAATTATAAAAGGCACCGGAAATATTGTTTGGAGATACAACGCTAAAAATGTTCCTGATTTTGCATGGGCAACAAGCAGTTATTATCTGTGGGATGCTACAACAGCCGTTTCTGATTTAAAAAACAATAAAACGGTTTGGGTAAATTCTATTTATCCGCCAACTGCATTGCAGTTTAAAAATGTTATTAATTACGCTAAAAAATCCATTGAATTTCTCTCCGATTCATTTCCTGGAATTCCTTATCCATATGATAAACATTTTACGTTTAACGGACACAAACAACTTGCTGTTGAGTTTCCGATGATGGCAAACAACTGCGATAACGCTAATGAAAATTATATTTATGAAATCACGGCACACGAAATAGCTCACGGGTATCTGCCTTTCTACCTAATGACCAATGAAAGAGAATATGCCTGGATGGATGAAGGTTTTGTAAAACTTTTTGGTGAAATGGCTTTGGAAAATAAAGGAGTTAAGCGTTATGAAAACGAATACCTGAACACGGTATCAATATATCAATATCT
>CAZELC010000327.1:0-3512 GCA_964512865.1 uncultured Bacteroidales bacterium | reverse complement strand
CATTAATTATTTGTTTCTTTCTTAAATTTGCAGAAATATCAAAGCATAATAATAAAGAATTTCCTATGAAACTTCTAAAAATCATTTCGCTGCTTCTCATTTTATTCTTAATTACCAATAATATCTCAGGTCAGAGATGGATGCGCGAACCATATCTGAAAAAGACCAAATCAGAAACTAACTTCTATGATATCAAAAACGCTTTTGAGAAATATTTCTCTGAAATTAAAAATAAAAAGAAAAAAGGAACAGGTTTAAAACAGTACAAAAGATGGGAATACAACACTTTACCAAAGGTTTATCCAACAGGCGAACTTCCACTGCCTTCAAAATACTGGGATGAGTTTGTCAAATTCAGAAATAATAATGAAACTAAAGCTAATGGCGGATGGATACCTTTAGGTCTTACCTCTTGGTCGGAGTTTCAGGAAGGCGGTAACCCGGGAAACGGAAGGCTAAATGTTGTAACTCTTGACCCTCGAAATAAAAATACTATTTATGTCGGCGCTCCTTCAGGTGGATTATGGAAAAGTAATGATGGCGGCCTGACCTGGAATACAACATTTGATTACTTGCAAAGAATAGGCGTGTCATCAATAGCAGTTCACCCATACAATTCAAATATGATTTTTGCCGGCACCGGTGACCGTGATGCATTTGATACTAAAGCCATCGGGCTTTTAAGATCGGATGACGGCGGAGCAACCTGGAATAATACCGGCTTCCACCCTTCCGGACCAAATTATAATAATGTAAATAAGATTCTTATTAATCCCATTAATCCAAATACAATGATTATTGCGACTTATTATGGGGTCTATAAATCAAAAAACGGCGGAAATACCTGGACACAGGTATATACTCATGAAGTAAGAAACTTAAAATACCGACCAAACGATACTTCTGTTATTTACGGATGCAGCGATGTTTTTATAAGGTCAAACAATGCAGGTAACTCTTTCACTGAAATCACTGATTTTCCAAATGATATTTCCCGAATAGAAATAGACGTCACTCCTGCTAACCCTGATATTGTTTATGCTCTGGTAGCAAAATCTGATAACACTTTTGAAGGACTTTATAAATCTTCCGATAATGGACTTTCATTTATTCAAAGAACTTCGTCACCCAATATTTTAGGTTATGATGCGCAAGGTGCCGACAGTAGCGGGCAGGCTTGGTACGACCTTGCAATTGCTGCATCACCGGTAAATGAAAACCTTATCTATACCGGTGGAATTAATGTATGGAAATCAACAGATGGCGGGCAGAATTTCGAAATTTGTACCGAGTGGTATACAGGCTCAGGATATAATTATATTCACTGCGACATACATTATATGCAGTTTTTTGGTGATACTCTTTATGTAGGCAGCGACGGCGGAGTATTTTATACTCCTGACAATGCTCAATCATGGGTTGATATAAGCTCTGGAATTGGTATTACTCAGTTCTATTCTTTCGATCAGTCAGAATCAGAAACTGATATGATTGTCGGTGGCACACAGGATGTAGGTTCCAATTTGTTAAGAAATGGTTCATGGACTCACGTTCTGGGAGGCGATGGAATGGAATGCATGATTGACCCAGGCGACCCTGATATTTTTTATATGACTTATTACTATGGTGCTTTAATGAAAACTTATGACGGAGGGCATAATTTCGATTATATTACGCCTCAGGATGCTGAAGGAGGGTGGGTTACGCCTTTCCAAATGTCGAAAAATAATAGCCAACTGATAATTGGTGGTTATAAAGACATCTATTTAACTGATGATGGCGGTATCAATTGGAATCAGATTACCACAAATTTAACCGGCGGAAGAGATATTTCTCACCTGGCAATGGGTGGATTACAGGATAATGATATTTACGCCTCTTGCGAGAATACTCTATATTTTACTTCTGATGGAGGAGCAAACTGGGACAGTATAGTTCCGGCAACAGATAAATATATTACATGGATAGCAATTGATGATGCTAACCCATCACGAATCTGGCTCACCCTTAACTCATCAAGTGGAGGAAGTGTTGTTTACTCAAATAACCACGGGAATAATTTCACAGATATAACAGGCAATCTGACTAATTTAGGTCTAAATTGCATTACTTATGATGGAAATGCAAATAATGGTCTTTACCTCGGCACCGAAACCGGAATTCTTTACAGAAATGACAGCATAGGAAATTGGGTTCTTTACAATCAAGACCTGCCGGTTGTTTCGGTTACAAAAATTGATATCAATAAAACAACTCATAAGGTAAGAGCAAGCACTTACGGAAGAGGAATTTGGGAATCAAATATTTTCAATCCATCAGGTATTAATGAAACTGATTTTAACAATGAAATATGTATTTATCCAAATCCGACCCAAAATGTAATAAACCTTGAATTTAGCTCATTCATACCTCAAAGCACAAAATTGTATTTAGTAAATATTACAGGTAAGAGAGTAATACAGAAAGCCACAAATTACATTAATAATAATCTTATTCGAATTGATGTTTCAAATCTTCTATCCGGTAGTTATTTTATAATTATTGATAATGGAGAATACAGATCAATCAAAAAGATAAATATTATTCATTAATCTGGAATCTAACACCAAAATAATAATACAATTTCAGAAAATTCTTATTTAATTTCCCAAATACTTGAAGCACAATTAAAACCATTTTGAATATTTTTTCAATATTTAATTGATTATTAATTAATAATTCAATAATTTTGCATTCTAATATTTTTTTTAATCCAAGTTACTTACATTAGTTTTTTTTTATTAATCCAAGTAAGTCACTTTTAAATTTCTCAATAATGAAAAACAAGTATATTGATCTTATTGAACAAACCTTTGAATTTCCTCAAGATGAATTCAAAGTAATTGATAATGAATTGTATTTCAACAATATACCATTGATGGATATAATAAAGCAATATGGTACTCCACTTAAAATCACATATATTCCAAAACTCACATCACAAATACATAAAGCAAAGAAATTATTCAATGTTGCTATAGCAAAAGCTGATTATAAAGGCGAATATAACTTTAGTTACTGCACAAAAAGTTCTCATTTTTCATTTATACTTGAAGAAGTTCTAAAAAACGAGGTGCATTTAGAAACTTCATCTGCATTTGACATTCATATTATTGAAGAGTTATACAAGAACAGCAAAATCAAAAAGGACAAATATATTATATGCAATGGATTTAAAAGGCCACAGTATATTGAAAATATTGCGAATCTCATCAATCTCGGATTTGAAAATACCATACCCGTATTAGATAATGTATTTGAACTTGAGAAGTATAAAAACTTAAATAAAAAATGTAAACTTGGTATCAGAATCGCCACTGAAGAAGAACCAAAATTTGATTTTTATACTTCAAGATTAGGAATAAGATATAATGATATTGTTTCTTATGTTGAGGAAAACATAAAAGGAAATCCGAAGTTCGAGCTTAAAATGCTTCACTTTTTCATTAATACAGGTATTAAAGATACAGCCT
>CAZELC010000326.1:0-3516 GCA_964512865.1 uncultured Bacteroidales bacterium | reverse complement strand
CCCGATACATATCTGCAACATGAGCTCGAAGCTTCATTTTTCTATCAGGATACACCCGACCAGATAAAATCTACTGCCGATGTCAAAAAAGATATGGAAGCTGAATGCCCAATGGACAGGCTTATTTGTGGTGATGTCGGATTTGGCAAAACCGAAATAGCTGTCAGAGCTGCATTTAAAGCAGTTGCCGACAGTAAGCAGGTTGCTGTGCTTGTGCCTACAACAATTCTTGCTTTGCAGCATTACAAAACATTTAGCGAAAGGTTAAAAGAATTTCCTTGCAAGGTCGATTATATAAACAGATTTAAAAGCTCCGCCGAACAAAAAAAAGCCATAAATGAGCTGGAAAGTGGTAAAACAGATATCCTTATCGGCACTCACAGGCTGATAAGTAAAGATGTTAAGTTTAAAGACCTTGGACTTCTTATAATCGATGAAGAGCAAAAGTTTGGAGTAGGCGTGAAAGAAAAGCTCAAACAAATTAAAGTCAATGTCGATACTCTTACGCTTACAGCTACGCCGATTCCACGAACACTTCAGTTCTCGCTGATGGGTGCCCGCGACCTTTCAATAATTAATACAGCTCCGCCCAACCGATATCCTATTAAAACAGAAGTACATGTTTTTAATGAAGAAATAATACGCGACGCTATAATGTATGAAATATCACGTGGAGGTCAGGTTTTCTTTGTGCACAACAGAGTGCAGAATATTCATGATATCGCAGCACTTCTCGAAAAATTATGTCCCGGCGTCAGAATAGCGATAGGTCACGGCCAGCTTGACGGAGAGCAACTTGAAGAGATCATGCTTGGCTTCATCGACGGCAATTATGATGTTCTGGTATCAACAACAATTGTTGAATCCGGACTAGACATTCCAAATGCCAATACGATAATCATAAACGACGCACACAATTTTGGCTTAAGCGATCTTCACCAGTTGCGCGGTCGTGTAGGAAGAACCAACAAAAGAGCTTTCTGCTATCTGTTGTCACATCCTATGAGTTTACTTACTGCCGAAGCAAGAAGGAGACTGAGAGCCATCGAAGAGTTCTCAGACCTTGGAAGCGGTTTTAACATCGCAATGCGTGACCTTGATATCAGAGGAGCCGGCAATCTTCTTGGTGGCGAACAAAGCGGATTCATTTCAGAGATAGGATTCGAAATGTATCACAAAATACTCGATGAAGCTATTCAGGAATTAAAAGATTCAGATAACAGCGAATACGAAGCTAAGGAACCCAAAGAATCAGACTTCATCAAAGATTGCCAGATCGACACTGACCTTGAGATCCTTATTCCTGAGGAATATGTGTCAAATATCTCTGAAAGACTTTTCTTGTACAAAGAACTGGACAGCACACAGTCAGAAGAAGAACTCCTTGGTTTTCAGGAGATGCTGATCGACAGATTCGGCCCTGTGCCAAAACAGGCTATGGAGTTAATGAACACTATCAGATTAAGATGGATAGCACGAGATCTCGGTATCGAAAAAATAGTTCTTAAGAATAATATCTTCATCGGCTTTTTTATAACAAATCCTGATTCTAAGTTCTATCAGTCAGGAACATTCCAGGGAATACTGAACTACTTAAAATCCAACCCCAGAGCTTTCAACCTTAAGGAAAGCAATAACCGACTTCAGATTAATATTGAAAAGATCAACAAAGTTCAGGTACTGCTTGAAATACTCAACAAAATAAATATATTTTGCAGGAATTATCTGGCTAATCAAACAATCTGATGTTTCATTATAACTAAAACCATGGGTAACGGTTAAATTACATCTAAAGTTTTTAATAATTTTATGTAAATTGTTTGGTTATATATTATTTTCTACTTATTATTGTAATGGATTATAAACCTCATTTTATGAAAACAAAAATCATTTTATTTGTATTAGGAATTATAGCAATTTATAATACACAAGCACAAACTTATCATCCTTTTCCTGATAGTAATGCTATTTGGGTAAATGCATACAAGTATTATACGACTACATATATTTATAGTTATGGACTTATTGGGGATACAGTTATTGATTTATATCAATATAATAAGCTTTACAGGCTGCACGATTCTGTGCTAACTATTAATGGAGCAATATATAAAGGTGCAATAAGAGAAAGTGGGAAAAAAGTTTATTATAGAGATTTGGCCTGCACCCATGATATTATTTTATACGACTTTAACAAAAATGCCAATGATACTATATTTTCTGTATATAGTACTTTTGAAATTAATCAATGCTTGGATTCAACTCCTATCTATATAATAATTAGCAGCATTGATTCAATTTTAATTAACGGAAGTTATCGGAAAGTATTTCATTTTGAGGATGATCCAGCAATCTGGATTGAGGGAATAGGTAGTACAGTAGGTTTATTGACACCTATTGACCCTGGAGTAACTGGTAATTATAAATGGGATCTGGTTTGTTTTTTTCAAAATGATGAATTGCTTTATCACAACCCCAATTTTAGTTCTTGTTATATGTCGTATAGTGGGATTAATGATTTTCCCAATTCAGGGAGCATAGGAATCGAAATTTTCCCAAATCCCACAAAAGAAATTATCAATATTAACCTTATTGGGAATGGAGAACAATTGAAAAATATACATATTTACAATTTGCTAGGTCAGTTAGTTTACAATAGCAAATTTGCAGGGGGGCAAAAAATACAAATATCTAATATTAAATTAAATTTAGGTATTTTTAATTGTGTCGTTGAAACATACTCTGGTAAAATATTTACCAAAAAATTAATTATTTATTGAGAAAACTATTTTTCTTTTTAAAGGACTTGAAATGATTATTAATTTTAATAATATTATTTATGAAAAAGATTTATTTCATTATATTTTTTGCATTTTTATTTATAATTAAAGTAAATGCTCAAATTAATTACAGTATTAACTTTAATGTTGATAACCTACAAACTTATACAGATACAGTATTTGGTAATATATACAATGTGTTGGAATTTGAAAATTTACCATATATCAGTGACACAGGAAAACCATATTTACCAATAAAAAAGCTTAATTTTATTATACCGGCAAATAGGAATGTTAGCAGTATCACAATCAACTCTTCTACATTTCGGGAAATAAATATGTCGCATTTAATATACCCAACCCAAAAACCAGTACCAACATCCTTAATCCCATACACACCACCATTTGTAAATCCTGATTCTACTATTTACAATTCTAATAATCCCTTTCCAAGTAACAGAATAATTAACGATAACAGCGGCTTCTTTGATCACCGAAATAAAATTATAACCATAGAGGTGTATCCAATTCAGTATTTGCCAGATTCAAATAAAATAAAATTTTTTACTAATATCAGTTTCACAATTAATTTCACAAATAATAATTATCAAAACAATGACTCAGTTTATAGGACTGAAAGAAATAAAAAATTATATAAAGACATTCTTAAATCAATAGTTAACAACCCTCAAGATGTCAATCAATATTCAGACTCCACAAAGTATAAATTAAGAAA
>CAZELC010000325.1:0-3540 GCA_964512865.1 uncultured Bacteroidales bacterium | reverse complement strand
GTCAGCCAGGGACTGGGAGCTGACCCGGCTTCAGTTGCTTATGATACGTTAGAATCCGCCAAATCAAAAAATGCTGATGTTGTGATTATTGACACTGCCGGAAGGCTTCACAATAAAATAAATCTTATGAATGAGCTTTCAAAGATAAAAAAAGTCATGTCGAAAGTAATTCCTGATGCTCCTCATGAAATCTTGCTGGTTCTTGATGCATCAACCGGGCAAAATGCTATTGAGCAGGCTAAGCAATTTACGGCGGCTACAGAGGTCAATGCACTGGCACTTACGAAACTTGACGGGACAGCAAAAGGTGGCGTTGTAATAGGAATTTCAGATCAGTTCAAAATACCGGTAAAATATATTGGAGTAGGAGAGAAGATGGAAGACTTGCAGGTATTCAACAGGTTTGAATTTGTAGATTCGCTTTTTAAGGAATAGTTTGATTGATAAATTGCTGATTTGGTGAAATTTTGATTTAGTGAATCTAAAAACTACTCATTGTGATTATTAAAAATATGCAATTTTAAAGACCATAACAAAATGGTGAAGAAAATAAACATCATTACACTTGGTTGCTCAAAGAACACAGTTGATTCGGAAGTTCTTATGGGTAAATTATTATCAGCAAAACATATTGTTAAACACGATGCCGAAGAAGGGAAGTTTAGTACTATAATAATAAATACCTGTGGTTTTATTAAAGATTCTAAGCAGGAATCTATTGATATGATTGTTGAGTATGCAGAAGCAAAACGTAAAGGTTTAATTAAAGAGCTTTTTGTCACAGGTTGTCTTGCAGAGAGATACAGAGATGAACTTAAAAAAGAAATACCGGATATAGATGGAATTTTTGGCGTTCATGAACTTGAAAATATTCTTAAGGAACTATCTTCAGAAAATAATGATATTATAGATCGTGAACTTACTACACCGTCGCATTATGCATATTTTAAGATTGCAGATGGTTGTGACAGGAAATGTTCATTTTGTTCAATACCAGCCATACGTGGCAGGCATGTTTCACGCACAATAGAAAGTCTTCTAGAGGAAGCTGATTATCTGGCTAAGAAAAAAGTAAAAGAGCTTATACTTATCTCACAGGACCTTTCATATTATGGTAAGGATATGAATAAGAAAAAACAAATTACTGACCTCGTGAGGGAACTTTCTGATACCGGTAAATTTGACTGGATACGGCTTCATTATCTTTTCCCTACGGGTTTTCCGCTTGATCTTCTTGACCTGATGCATGAGAGAGAAAATATCTGCAATTATATTGATATTCCTTTGCAGCATATTAACGACAGAATACTTTCCTCAATGAACCGTGGTACTTCTAAAAAGGAAACTATAAAACTTATTGAAACCATACGTAAGAAAGTTCCCGGAGCCGCAATAAGAACAGCATTTATTGTAGGTTATCCCGGCGAAACAAAGAAGGAATTTGATGAACTTAAAATGTTTGTTAAAGAATTTGAATTTGAAAGACTTGGCGTTTTTACATATTCACATGAAGAAGGGACAACCGCCTATAAATTAAAAGAGACAGTTTCGGAGATTGCAAAACGCTCCAGATATGATGAAATAATGGAGTTACAGTCGGAGATTTCGCTGAAAAACAATAAGAAACTTATAGGAAAAGAGTTAAAAGTTTTAATTGACAGAAAAGAAGACGAGTATTTTATTGGAAGAACCGAATATGATTCTCCTGAAATTGACAATGAAGTAATCATAAGTTCCTCTAAGTTAAAAGTTGGAAATTTTTATAATGTCGTTATTACCGATGCTGATTTTTACGATCTTTTTGGGGAAGTGAAGAAATAAATCAGAGCAGAAAAATTAGATCATTTCGTTTTCGAATCCTTATTTATTATTTCAAACAATCTGCTTGTTGTATTCCAGTTCCTGACAGTCATAAATTTATATAACGGCATGGAATTTATTTTACTCAGGTAACTTTGCCCTGCCTTGCTTTTAAGCTGAGAAGTATAAATAACATGATTCCCTTTGTAAATTTTGTCAACGCCTTCTTTTAGTTTTATTGTTTTAATTTCTTCCTCAATATTAACGTCATCGTGAATAAATAGAACATTATACTTGAATTTATCAGAATATTTTCCAAATTCAGGAGGCGCTTTTTCGACAATGGATTTAATATTTTCTGCGTCAAGCAATATCACTAAAGAATTATAATTGAATGTGTTAAGCAGCGTTTTGCCAATCTTTTCAATTATTTTGTTTTTATCATATTCATCTGACAAGAACATAATATTTCCGCTTTGGATAAAAGTTTCAATATTAGTAAATCCCATTTTCTTAAAACAAGTTTTAAGATCAGCCATTTTTATTACGTTTTTTCCTCCAACATTAATGCTTCTTAATAAAGCAATAAATCTGTATTTAAATTCATCTTCCATTAATAATTATATTGTTTTGGAATTCTGTAGATCAGATTGGTAGTGCAATCCGCAGTTTTTATTTGCTGAATTACATCCACAGCCCGTCGTCGGTAGGCTCCTTTTTCTCAATTTTAAGATTAGGCAGAGATTTTTTTAATTTTTCAATTTCCTGAGTGCTTAATTTGTTGCATCCTGTGATAGTAATTTTTTTTAGTTTTGGGAGTTTAACTGCAATGTCTGCTATTTTACTGATGTCGGTTTTTTCAATATCAAGCTCTTCGAGTTTTGTCAACTTGGTTATAGATGCCGGTAACGCCGTGATTTTGGTGTTTGATATTCCAAGGTACTTAAGGTTGGTCAAATTGCCTATTTCTTCAGGAAGAACAGTTAACTCTTTGTTAAAGCTAAGTTGAAGCTTATTGAGTTTTGTAAGTTTAAACACATTTGGATTAATTTCTTTAAGCTCATTCGCCATCATGTTTAACTCCTCAAGATTGGACAAGTTCTTTATTTCATCAGGTATTGATGTTATTTTATTGCTAAATAAATCGAGTTTTATCAGATTGGCGAATTTGCATGCAACCTTAGGGAATTCCGAGAGTTTATTAGAATATAAATGTAAGACTTTCAGATATTTGAAATTTAATATTTTATCAGGAACAGCAGTAAGTTCATCATTTGACAGGCTGAGAACCTGAATAAGTTTGATATTGAAAATTTCTTCGGGAATTCCAGTATTAACTTTGTCGATAAAGAGTAATTGCAAGTTTTTGAACTTCATTACCTCTGAAGTGTATGTTTTCCAACAGGTGAATTTGTAAATGGTATCGGGATTTTTTAATGCATCTTTGAGAGTAGCAATTTCGAAAGTCTTTTTAAGATAAAGCTTATCAAGTGGTAATAGATTTTGCCCTTTTACGTTGTAACACGATAAAATTGCTATTGCGAAAATAAAAACAAAATACTTTTTCATAACTGTTTATTTTTTTAATTGTTTTTTCTCATTCCACTTCTTCACATAATCATCCCAACTTGTATTCAGATAAGAATTGTCATTAAAATAATGTAAAATGATTTCAAGAGCTTCCGGTGAAATATAATATGGTATTGAAGAAATAAGCTTAAAATTTTCATCGATAAAAAC
>CAZELC010000324.1:0-3543 GCA_964512865.1 uncultured Bacteroidales bacterium | reverse complement strand
TGCTCCGAAATTTCCCTGGCAGATTGCTAATCTCAGACAATATCTGGGAATGAAAACCGAACTGCCAAGTCCTTTAACAGTTGATAATTATACTCTTTATCCGACAGGTCACGGCTCAGGAATGTTTGGTATCCCGGGAGATTACACACCGCCAAGCAGATTCGTAAGATTAGCAATTTTGACTTATTATGCTGACAAACAACCTGATGTGATTTCAAATTTAAATCTTTCTCAACATTTAATAAATACTTTTGATATCCCATTCGGATTAATTGTAGATAAAACTCCTGATGGTAAAATTGCAAGCTCCGAATCAACCCAGTGGATTACATTTCGTGATTTGACAAATAAAATCATGTATTTCAGGACTTACGACAATATGGACCTCAGAAAAATAGATTTTAGTAAGCTGGATTTTGATGCCAAGACAGTCAAAAGGATTCCGATGTTTGGGGCAAAACAAAATATCACAGATGTTTCTAAGTAGTACTATTTATAACAAACAAAGAGCGGCTGGCAATTTGCCAGCCGCTCTTTGTTTGTTATTTACCTGTATTTCATAAAGACTGTAAATTTAATCCAGATCCCTTCCGAATCGGAAGATCAAACCGCCATTAAATCCAAATTGAACTGATGTTGAGTTAAAATCAACTCCTGACCCTGAGCCGCCACCAGGAGAAAAGTAAAAATTAAGTCCAAAACCTTCAATTGGCATCTGAAGGTTAGCTTCCAGCCTGAAACCTATATATTTGTTTACAAATATTTTAACTCCACCCTTTGCATTAACATCGAAAAGCCAAAAACTGTTATACGATTCCTTAGGAAAAATATATAATCCTCCTATAGCTAAGCCTACAAAAGGAGCAAAATTATCTGAAATCTCAAAAACTTTATTACTTCCTATTGTCCAATAATTCAAACTGGTTGGCATAACCTGGTAAGGGACAAGCGAAGAATTCAATTCAACCCTAGTATCCTGTCGGCTGTAATTAAACTCAATATCAAAGTCTCTTCTCAGGTTAACTGAAAAACTACCGCCATAATTAGCATTATCGCTAATGCGAGCATAACCATGGTTCATATTGAATCTTGTAGGGAAAACATAACCGCCGTAGGGGTTTATTTCAAATGTCTGTGAAAAACAATCAATTGATAGAGCGCAAATTGCAATTACAATGATTAATATTGATTTTTTCATGAATATAAATTTAGGTTGTAATACGCATTATTCTTTGATTAGTTTCTTTACTATCACGTTTTTCTTATCCATAATTTTAAGAATATAAACACCTGATGGTAAATTATCAATATTAACTGGTAGTTTACCATTAACTTCAAGAGTACTTACAAGACTGCCTAAGGTATTGTATATTTCGATATAATCAGGGGCAATCCCATCGTCACTAAGAAAATAAATAATATCTTTTGCCGGGTTTGGATAAATGGTGTAAGAATTATTAATATCAGAGTTTTCTTCTATTCCAGTAAGTGCCATTTTTACAGCATTATATGCATTGATTTTTCCCCAACCCCAACGAGTACTGCCTGTAACAGGGATAACTCCTGTTTTTGCATCCTGCCTGGCAGTAAGTTTCAAAATATTTTTAATATCTGCAGCAGTCAGCCATTTATTTGCTTCCAACATAAGGGCTACAATACCTGTAACCATTGGTGATGCCATTGATGTCCCTGAAAGTTTTGCAAAAGGATAGGTACGACCATTAAACGTAACATTTTGTGTAATTGGTGATACGGTTGCATTTGTATATGAAGAAATTGAAGAACAAACGCTCAGTCCCGGTGCAGAAATATCAGGTTTTAAGGCATCACCAAGAGCGGGTCCATAACTTGAAAACGCAGCGATAGAGCCTCCAACCGTAATACCATTAATAAGCTTATACTCCGACTGATAAGCAGCGACTGCAATAAGGCTGTTTGCGCAAGCAGGTTCTCCTACACCATAATTAGCATCACCTGCCGACCATCCATTCATTGCAGCAAAAAATGGTGAACCCCAATTCCCGACATCATTAGTAAGTTCAATAACATTCCATAAGTTGACTGTTCCTGATTGCGATGTAACAAATAGCCCTATTTTATAAGTGGAATACATCAGATTTTTAATTCTGAATCTCATGTGAGGTCTGTTACTGTTATATTCTGCTGAGTCAGATGCAAGAGTATAAGATATTGTATCTGTACCGATTATAAAATCTCCGGATCTGAAAACGGCAGTATCGTTTGTTGAGAAAAATATTGTCGAATCAATAAAAACATTCCCTGAACCATAAATTTTTATAGCAGCTTTAAAATCTTTACCTGGCTCGCCCCAAATTGAAATTGATTGCCCGTACATTTTTGGATAATAGGAGTAATTATCAAATCCTACTTGTGTTTTTAAGGTATCACTTCCCGTAAATGTATGTTTTAGATGAAAGTCAACATCACCGTTATTGCCTGCTGCAGCAACAAATATTACCCCTTCTGAGGATAATTGATCAATGACCTGACTTAGTAATGAATGTCCATCCATACTTCCCATATAATAAAGTCCCCAGCTCATATTAATCACCAGTCTTTTCCCGACACTCTGAGCATAATCAGTCATCCAGTTAAAAGCATCAATAACAGCTGCTTCATCAACGAGGAATGTAGCCATGAGATAATTAGCATCAAAAGCAACGCCTCTGTACTTGGTTCCGGCCCCACTACCACCACAAATTCCGGCGACATGAGATCCATGGTAAGCATATTCGTAAACATTAAAAGTATCACATTTTGCAAATAATAAATCTGTTTCTCCACTTATCTCAGTCCCATAACTGAAACCTGCAGGCGCTGGTCCTGAATTGCGCCACTGATCCCATGCTTTTATAATTCGGGTATGCGAAAGCGTTGTGTCATAAAAATTTGGATGCGAATAATCAAAACCCCAATCGGTAATTCCAATAAGCACATCTTTTCCGGTAAAAGGTTGCGGTAAATTTATTCCGCTCCAAACGCTGTCAACTTTTGTGTCTTTTGTTGCTTTATCAAGTAAAGGAGAAATTTTTTCTGCTATCTGAATGTATTTCAAGCCTTTAATTTTATCAATAATATCTACATTTTCCAACGGAATTCTAAGAGTAATAATATTCCCGGTCCTCGATCCAACAATTATTGAGTATTTCGAAAGTTCAACAGGGTCAAACTTTTCATCGACTAATGCAACAAAAGAGATATAATTTTTTAAACCAACTCTGTAAACAGGATATTTTTTAAAAAACCCACTATCCGGTAAACTCCCTTTTTTATATTGAGGGTTACAGGTTCTCAAATCATTTAAAAAAAATCTTGTTTCAACTGAAATATTTGTTTGAGAAAAGATCAAAGTACATGAAAATAAAAAGAGAAAAAACAAAATAAACCGTTTCATAATTTTTTATATTTAAACAATAATTCTCAATAAAGATATTAAGTTTTTCTTATTTTTCAACAATTGATAAACAATAAAAAAAATAGTAATATCTTTGTCAAAATTAAAATTATTTAATTAAATATTTA
>CAZELC010000323.1:0-3545 GCA_964512865.1 uncultured Bacteroidales bacterium | reverse complement strand
AACACTTTTCTTTTTGATTCCATTCAGAATTTTAGCTCAATATTTTCCTGATGATTATGTTATTTCGGATAAAAAAGAAGCTCAATGGGTTGATTCAGTTCTCAGTACTTTCACTCTTAACGAGAAAATAGGACAGTTAATAATGGTCAGAGTTTACTCAAATGATCCAAAGTCGAGGGTTGACAGTATCACAAAGGATATATGCGAATATAATCTTGGAGGTCTGATATTTTTTAAAGGCGGTCCTGTGGGGCAGGCAAAAATGGTAAATTATTATCAGAACATAGCAAAAACTCCTTTATTGATTTCTATTGATGGCGAGTGGGGTTTGGGTATGAGAATGAAAGATAGTTCGATATCTTATCCGAAACAGATGACTCTCGGAGCAATACAGGACGATAAGTTGATTTATGAGATGGGAAAACAAATTGCAAAAGAATTCAGAAGGGTAGGATTGACGGTCAATTTTGCTCCTGTTGTTGATATTAACAGCAACCCGAAAAATCCTGTTATCAATACCCGATCTTTTGGTGAGGATAAAGAAAATGTCGCTAAAAAAGGAATTGCTTATGTGAAAGGAATGCAGGAGAACGGTCTGCTTGGATCTGCAAAGCATTTTCCCGGTCACGGAGATACGGATAAAGATTCACATAAAACACTTCCTGTAATTAATCATTCTGTTAACCAGATTGATGATATCGATCTTTATCCTTTTAAACAGATGATTGCAGCAGGAGTATCATCTGTAATGGTGGGACATCTTTTTATTCCTGCGCTCGAAAAAACCGATAAGCTTGCATCATCTTTATCAAAAAATATTATAACAAAACTCCTTAAGCAGAAGCTTTGTTATGATGGATTGATTTTTACTGATGCTCTTGATATGAAGGGAATCGTTGATTTTAATGATCCTGGTGAAGCATCTCTTGAAGCTCTGATGGCAGGAAATGATATTCTCCTGCTGCCTTCAAATACCGATTCAACTGTTAAAAAAATAAGAGAAGCAGTGTACAATGGGCAAATTCTCGAACAGGAGCTTGATTATCACTGTAAAAAGATATTAAGTTATAAATACAAAGTAGGCCTTAACAAATATAAACCTGTTAAACTTGCAGGAATTTATGATGAAATAAACAGCCCAAAAGGAGAATTGTTGAACAGGCATCTTTTTGAATCGGCTATAACTCTTGTGCTTAATAATAATCTTGTTCCGATTCAGAGAACTGACACTTTTACCTTTGCAACTTTGTCTGTGGGCAGCACTGCTAAAACTGCTTTTCAGGATATGGTCGATAATTACGTTCCGGCAGATCATTATAATATTGGGAAAAACTTTAAATCAAAAGAAGCAGATTCAATTGCAAATAAATTGGCAAAATACAAACTCGTTCTGGTAGCCTTACATTACAATACAAATACTCCCAACGACAGTTTCGGGATACATATTGAAGATTTACGACTTGTTGATTCAATTAAAAGCAAAACAAAAATAGTATTATGTCTTTTTACCGTTCCATACACAATTGGTTATTTTCACAATTTAGGAAATGCAGAAGCCATAATCAGTGCAAATCAAAACAATAATATTACTCAGGAGCTTGCTGCCGAACTTATTTTTGGAGGTATAGAGGCAAAAGGTAAACTGCCGGTTACGGCTTCCGTTTCATTTCCGCTAAATACAGGATTAAACTCTTCGAGACTAAGAATGAAATATACTCTTCCTGAAGAATTGGGACTTAATTCGAAGTACTTCAGGAAAATTGATTCTATTGCACAAAAAGGCATTAAAGATGAGATTTATCCAGGTTGTCAGATAATGGTTGTTAAAGATGGAATGGTTATTCATCAGAAATCTTATGGCTTTCATACTTATGAACCAAAAAGGTTTGTCACAAATTCTGACCTCTATGATATAGCATCGGTTACTAAAGTTGCAGCTACCACACTTGCAGTTATGAAATTGTACGAGAGAGGCATACTAAATCTGAATTGGAAACTTGGGGATATTTTACCTTCTTTGAAAAAATCCAATAAAACAAATCTTTGCATAAGAGATGTAATGACTCATCAGGCTAAGCTTAAAGCATGGATACCTTTTTATAAAGAAACTCTCACACATGGAAAGCTTGACACTGCGGTTTACAGAAAAGTTTTTTCCGAGAAATTTTCATTGCGTGTTGCCGACAGCATTTACATTAATAAAGCTTTTACCGACAGTATAATAAAAGAAATCGCAAACTCTGACCTTCGCGATAATGATAATTATTTATACAGTGATCTTGGATTTTACCTGATGAAAGAGATTGTTGAAAAACTCTCAAATAAGACTCTCGATAAGTACGTCAGGGATAACTTTTATAAACCACTCGGATTGTCGACCATTTGTTTTAATCCGCGCAATTATTTCCCGCTTGAGCGCATAGTGCCTTCTGAAAATGATACCATATTCAGAAAGCAGATTATACATGGTGATGTTAATGATCAGGGTGCGGCTATGCTTGGTGGTGTGAGCGGTCATGCAGGATTATTTTCGGATGCAAATGATCTGGCAGTTATTTTTCAGATGTTATTGAATGGTGGTGAATACGCCGGAGTAAAATATTTACAGGATTCTACAATTAAAAGATTTACTTCTTATCAGTTTTCTAATAACAGGAGAGGTCTGGGATTCGACAAACAGGTTCCTGATAAAAAGCTGGCCGGTCCATGTTGTAAGGAAGCTTCAATAGAAAGCTTTGGACACTCCGGTTTTACAGGCACATTCGTTTGGGCTGATCCTAAATACAATCTCGTTTACATCTTTCTTTCAAACAGAACTTTTCCATACTCAACAGTTAATAAACTTGCTGACTCGGGAATAAGAACCAAAATTCAAAGCCTTATTTATAAAGCTATTGAGGAAGGAAAGAAGTGAATTTAGATTTTTGATTTAAAGATTTGTTGATGTGTAGGTGATAGAGTTAATGAAATTAACCACTCATTGAATTAAATAACTATTATATCAGTGTGGTTAAAGGAAAAAAGCATAGGGGAGAAGTTCTTCAATTGAAGTTTCCAGAATCTTAGTAAGTTCAAGATTGCTGCAATAAACTTTTATATTAGTATTCGATACCCTCGATGCTTCGAAAATCAATTGTCTGCATCTGCCGCAAGGAGTTACGGGAGGAAAATCAATGCCACTATCAGGGTAACCGCCGGAAATAGCTATGCTTACAATATTGAAATCACCTTTTGAATTGGCATTTGCTATTGCAGAAGGCTCAGCGCAAAGCGTGAGTCCTAACGAAGCATTTTCAAGATTTGCACCCGTGTAAATATTACCAGTGCTTGTTCTTACAGCGGCACCTACATAAAAACCCGAATACCTGTTGTATGCATTTTTTGCAACATATCTTGCCTGAGTTAAAAGTTCTTGGACTTCTTCCGACATATCACCGAGTGATTTGATTACCGGTTTTGCCATTATGGAGATATTATTATTTAACTATTGATTTGAAACTTATACGCCTTTATTTACATTATGTTACGAATAAATAAAAAACCTG
>CAZELC010000322.1:0-3551 GCA_964512865.1 uncultured Bacteroidales bacterium | reverse complement strand
GGTGGAAATTATGATGTTAAATACATCCGATTTAATTGGTTTATCAATCCAGACACTAATTATATTATAGGAAGCGCAACTACTTATTTTAAAACCATTTCAAATAATGTAAGTCATTTGACTTTTGAATTGAATAATCTGCTTACTATCGACTCAATAAAATATCATAATTCGGTTGTCAGCTTTTTCCATGGCATAAATGATTCTGTTGATATTGACTTAGGGTTACCAATTCCTTTAAATACTTATGATTCTGTTACTATATACTATCAGGGAAGTCCTAATAATGGTGGTGGCTTTTTTAACTCATTCAGCAAAGCATATCATAATGGAGTTCCAATCATTTATACTCTTTCCGAACCTTATGGCGCAAAAGATTGGTGGCCTTGCAAAAATGATAATCGCGATAAAATTGATTCCATAGATATCATTATTACATGCCCTCAAAATATTTACACTTACAGACCGGGAAGCAATGGAATTCTTGTAAGAGAAACTGTAAATGGAAATAATAAAATATTTCAATGGAAGCATAAATATCCTATTGCTCCTTATCTTATCGGGATTTCAGTTACAAACTATACCAAATATATTGTTAAAACACCTTATGGACTGAATAACCTCGATACAATTACAACTCTTAATTATATATATCCTGAACATCTTGGAACATGGCAATCTGGTGTTGATGAAATTCCAGATATGATAAGTTTATATGACAGTTTGTTTGGTACATACCCTTTTAATAAAGAAAAATATGGCCAGGCAGAATGGGAATCTCATGGAGGAATGGAGCATCAGACAATGACATTTATTGGTGCCGGAGAATATGTGAGTACTGAAGTTGAGGCGCATGAACTCGCTCATCAATGGTTCGGTGATAAGATAACAAATGCAAACTGGAAGGAAATATGGCTCAATGAAGGATTTGCAACTTATCTTACAGGGTTATGGTATGAAATGGTTGTCCCTGATAAATACTGGTTCTGGCTTTATAAAAAAATATCTGTTGAATCTGTTGTAAGTGAACCTGACGGTTCTGTTTATTGTTATGATACAACTGATGTTGGTCGTGTTTTTAGTTCAAGATTGTCTTATAGAAAAGGTTGTATGGTATTGCACATGTTGAGATTGAAAATTGGTGATTCAGCGTTTTTTGCCGGAATGTATAACTATATTAATGACCCTAATTTAGTTTACAAAACTGCTGTTACAGATAATTATAAAAATCACATGGAAGCCGCATGCAATTGTGACTTAACAAGCTTTTTTGACAAATGGATCTATAAAGAAGGATATCCTATCTATAATGTAAATTGTATTTATGAACCTGCTAATCAGGATATGTATATTACGCTTAACCAAACTACATCGGATCCATCAGTATCTTTCTTTGACCTAAAAGTTCCGTTGACATTTAAAACGACAAACAATACAATGGTAAAAAAAGTTCTTATTGATAACATATTTAACGGCCAAACAATTCAGGTTCATCTTGGGTTTGCACCAGATTCGGCCTTTTTTGATCACGACTGGGAAATTATTCATGTTCTTAATAGTATCACGATGGGAATAAACAATGAATCTTATGAAGGGAATGAGATTGGTATTTTCCCAAATCCGGTTACAGATAAACTGAATATCGACTGTGATAAATTTCTGATAAATAAAATCGAGGTTTACGATGTTAAAGGTGTTATAACTTATGAGTTTTACACTGAAACAAGTGGAAACTTTACTATTGATTTAAGCTTTCTTAAGCAAGGTGTATATTTTATTAAGACAATTGGTAATGCGGGTATTTATACAAATAAAATAATTAAAATATAGCAACGAATAAAAATAAAAAAAGCCCGTATATTGAAAAACGGGCTTTCTGTTATATCAGCAAAAAAATTATCGCCTGTAGCTGTTTATGTATTTACTAAGGTCATCTATTGAACTTTCAAAAGTAAAAGCATCATTAACTTTATAATAGTTTCCTTGATCAAAAGTATATCCATAGCAATATTTTGCAAATTCAAGCCTTGTGTCTTCGAAGCTGAAAAGAAGCATAATTTCCTTAACTTGGGAACAAAGCAAACAATTTGATCCAATAATTTGTTTTGCAATAGTAAGTTTGCTGTCTTCAAATGATTTTGAAGATATTGATTGTTTTGCAGATGAAAAATCTGCATCACTCATCGGCCAGTTACAACCATAAGGTCCGTTATAACCTTGCATTACATAGTGAGTTGGTTGCTGCTGTGGTACAACTTGCTGTTCCTGTGTTGTTGCATTAGTTGACATACTCAGAGATGCAGTATTTGTACTTATACTTGCACCGGCGTTAACATTTACATTTTCACCATTATAAGTGTTGGTAATATTGTTATTTACCACAATGGTTGTTTGCTGTTGCTGGGTAGAAACATTTCCTTGTGTATTAGGAACGTTTGTATTTGCAGTTGCCGAAAATGCAACAACATCCTGATTTTGTGCAGGTGGAACAGCCTGGGCAATTGGTACCTGACTCATCCATCTGACGACATAATTTCCTTTATTGTCTTTTTTTATGCAATAAGTAGTTTCTGTTCCCTCGTTGAAATTTATTGTCTTATCTATTTCACGCAGAGCTTTATTGTTAAATATAACTTTTACTTTGCAGTAGTTGTTAGTAATGTCTGTTACTTTAACATTAGTTTGAGGTTTTTGGTTTTGTAAAATTCCATTAATTACAATACTGAATGGTTCAGGGTCCTGAGTAAAAAAAACAAGATTTGTGGTTACCTGCGCATAAGAGGATACTAATCCGGAAAGCAGAAGAGCTGTCGTAAGTAAAAAAAACTTTTTCATAATTGATTAATTAAGTTAAACAATATTTTTTTAAATAATAAAAACAAATTTGGAAAATAAATATTTAAGAAGGGTTTGGACTTTAACTCGAACATTTTTTATAAGTTTGCAACAAAATTACAAAAATTCTACCATTTTTTTTACAATTATCTTTTATTAATATGAGTAATTACATTGGCATACGGCATGAAGACAAATATAAGCTTGAACGCCGCGCACCGTTAACACCAAAGCACGTAAAACACTTGATTGAACATCACAAACTTGATATTATTGTTCAAAGTTCTGATAAACGAATTTTTAAAGATGAAGAGTATCGCAAAGTGGGTGCAGTCATCAGTAAGGATCTTAAAAAAGCTTCAATAATTTTTGGTGTTAAAGAAATTCCAATTGACTTCTTCGAGGAAAATAAAACATACATTTTCTTTTCACATGTTATTAAAGGGCAACCTTATAATATGCCAATGCTCAAAAAAATGATGGAACTTAAATGCAATCTTATCGATTATGAAAGAATAATTGATGAGCAAGGAAAGAGACTTATTTTTTTTGGCAGATATGCAGGAATTGCAGGAATGATTAATACTATGTGGTCATGGGGAATGAGATTAACAGATCTTGGTTATAAATCTAAAATGTCAAAAATTCGCCAGGCACACACTTATGATTCACTTAAAGAAGCTAGAGAAGCTATTTCTTCCATAGGTCAACTTATT
>CAZELC010000321.1:0-3570 GCA_964512865.1 uncultured Bacteroidales bacterium | reverse complement strand
TTATTCTATTTTTTTTACTTCTAAGTAATGCAAGACCATTATTTTCGAAACCCGGAGCGATTAAAACTTCAAAAAACAGTTTGTTAATTTCTTCCGCAGTTTGGTTATCAATGATTTTATTTACTGCAATTACGCCTCCATAAGCCGAAACCGGATCTGCAGCAAGTGCGTCAGTCCATGCATCCTTTAAATTTTCACGGCTTGCTAAACCGCACGCATTTGTATGCTTAATTATTGCAACAGTGGTTTTGGAAAAATCACCAACAAGATTTATAGCAGATTCAATGTCCACAAGGTTATTATATGATATCTGCTTACCGTTAAGCTGATTAAAAACATCATTGATATTTCCATAAAAAGCACCTTCCTGATGAGGATTCTCACCGTACCTTAAAATCTCTTTCTCTGAAATGCTTATTTTTAATGAAGGTATAGACTTACTTCTGTTGAAATAATTGAAAATAGCAGTATCGTAGCCGGAGGAAACATCAAATGCATGTGCTGCAAATTGTCTGCGATCATTAATATCCGAATAACCTTGCTTTTCATCAAGTAAACTTATCAATGAATCATACTGTGCCAAAGACGGAACGATAATTACATCCTTGTAATTCTTGGCAGCTGCCCTTATTAGTGAAATACCGCCGATATCTATTTTTTCAATTATTTCATCCTCACCCGCACCCGATGCCACTGTTTTTTCAAATGGATAAAGGTCTACTATCACAAGATCAATTTCAGATATATTATATTGCTTTACCTGTTCGTTATCTTCATTATTTTCCCGGCGGAATAAAATACCTCCGAAAATTTTTGGATGTAAAGTTTTAACTCTTCCACCTAGAATAGAAGGATAAGAAGTAATATCCTCAACAGGCACTGCATTTACTCCAAGTTTATTTATAAAATTATAAGTTCCACCTGTCGAATAAATCTTAATATTCAATGTGTGAAGTTTATTAACAATCTCATCAAGACGATCCTTGTGAAATACCGAGATAAGTGCGCTTTGTATTTTTCTGTTTCCGTTCATGTTAGTTTAATAAAAAAGTTGTGCAAAATTAATCTATTAAAGCGCATGGTTAATGTATTTTAAAAAAAAATTTGCTTTTTTATAATTCTTATGCTGCTTCTATGTACTTTTATATCCTTAATAAAGTATTTCTTAAACGACAACAATTTTTTTTTGTTTCGGGATATTAACTGATTTTTGCTTTTATGCTGATTTTTATAAGACTATTACGTGAAAGTTATCTTTTTGCAATAAAGGCAATAATAGTGAATAAACTGCGTACTATTCTTTCCTTATTAGGTATTACAATCGGTATATTCGCTATTATTACAGTTTTTACTTTGGTAGATTCAATGAAAACTACCATAAAAAAGAATATCGAATCACTTGGTGATAATGTTCTCTATATTCAAAAATGGCCATGGGCATTTGGCTCTGATTATCCATGGTGGAAATACATGAACCGCCCTATTCCTAAACTGGCGGAAATGAATGAACTTATGAAAAGAAGCAACGCTGCAGAAGCTGCAACTTTTATGATTTCTACATCTAAAACCGTAAAATACAATAGCAACAGCATTGATAATGCTACAATAATTTGCGCCACTCATGATTATAATAAAGTGATGACAATGAATCTTGAGGATGGGAGATATTTCACCGCCTTAGAGTCGAACAGCGGAAAAAACGTTGCTATTATTGGCTCTAACATTGCGCAAATTCTTTATGAAAACACTTACCCTATAAGCAAAAATATTAAAATATTCGGAAGAAATCTTGAAGTTATCGGTGTTTTGAAAAAAGAAGGTAAAGATATGTTCGGAAATACCTCTGATGATCAGATTTTTGTTCCGATAAACTGGGCAAGGAATGTAATTGATATTAATTATGAAGGTTTTGACCCTGCTATTGCCGTTAAGGCTAAACCTATGGTAAGTAATGAAGAACTTAAAGACGAAATGATAGGTATAATGAGATCGCTTAGAAAACTTAAACCTGCAGCTGATGATGACTTTTCTATTAATGAAAAAAGCGTTTTAACACAAGGATTTGAAAGTATCTTTGATGTCCTTTCTATTGCAGGATGGATAATTGGAGGCTTTTCTCTTTTGGTTGGAGGTTTCGGTATCGCAAATATTATGTTTGTTTCCGTACGTGAAAGAACAAATATTATAGGTATCGAAAAATCACTGGGGGCTAAAAGGTTTTTCATTTTATTCGAATTTCTTTTTGAAGCAATATTTTTAAGCCTTATTGGCGGCTTTGTAGGTTTACTGCTGGTATATTTCATATCTCTTTTGGCATCTTCTGCACTTGACATGGAACTTACTCTCACAATGGGAAATATAATACTTGGGATTTCTGTATCTGCAATTATTGGTCTTATTTCGGGATTTATTCCTGCTTATATCGCTTCCCGCCTCGACCCTGTTGTTGCCATCAGGGCTAACGGTTGATTTTGTTAAATTTATTATTTTTGTACGAAAAATAAAAACATTATGAAGAAAACTGTTTTACTGTTAATAACGATTTTCGTAATTACCGGATTTAATTCTTTCGCACTGAAAAGTGATACCATCCATGTCAAAAAATATTCTATTAACCTCAGTATTGTACATCTTTCCAATAAACAGATAAAAGGGTTTACCAACCTGACAATCGTTTCAAGAGTGAGCAATCTGCAGTATATTAAGCTGGACTTATTACAACTCAATATTGACTCTATTCTCGTAAACAGTGCCAAAACAACAAATTTCAACTATAATGACAGTCTTATAAAAATTAATCTTGCATCAACCATTAATCAGGGTGACTCTTTACAAGTAAAAGTGTTTTATCATGGCATTCCACAGGTTGACCCATCAAGCTGGGGTGGCTTTTATTTTAATACTGACAGCAGTTTTGCATATAATCTTGGTGTCGGGTTTGGCTCAGATCCTCATGTTTATGGAAGATGCTGGTTTCCCTGCGTTGATGAATTCGTTGACAAGTCGCTTTATGATTGTAATATTACGGTAGGAAATGATAAAACCGCTGTCTGTGGCGGAACTTTAACCTATAAAACAAATAACGATGACGGAACTACCACTTATCACTGGAAACTGAGAGATACTATTCCTTCATATCTCGTTTCTGTGGCAGTTGGAAATTATTCAGCCGTTACCGACACTTTCAATTCTGTAACAGGAAAAATTCCAATATTATTATATGTCAGACCTGATGACACAACTAAGGCTAAAAATTCTTTTATTAACCTTAAAACTATTCTTGGCATTTTTGAAAGTAAATACGGCCCATATAAATGGGAAAGAGTTGGATACGTCGGCGTACCTTTTAATTCCGGTGCAATGGAACATGCAACAAATATTACCTATCCAAATTTCTGTGTGGATGGAACATTAAACTATGAAAGTCTTTATACTCATGAGCTTTCTCATCACTGGTTTGGCGACCTTATTACCTGCAGTACAGCCGGCGATATGTGGATAAATGAAGGATGGGCAAGATTCTCAGAGTATGTTTACAATCAATACCTTTACGGATATAATACATATAAG
>CAZELC010000320.1:0-3575 GCA_964512865.1 uncultured Bacteroidales bacterium | reverse complement strand
AACAATTTGTACAAGGACCTGTTCCTTTATCAGGAGCAGCTCTGTAACCATTGTTAACATTGTTAATTGTAACAGGGGTGGAGGTTCCGGGTATTAAAGCAATATTTTTATTTGTATATGAACCACCGGTTAAGAAAAATCCGAAAGCATCATTAAATTTATTTACATATTCATTGTATTCTTCTGAAGCAAACACATAACGGAAAGAAACAGTATTGCTCGAAGGTTTAAAATCAAATTCAAGAACTGATGCATCATTTGACTTATCAGGGCTTACAATAGCATCAATATTAGAGTCTCCGGCTCTACCATAGCTGGTTTGTTTATTGGAAACATTATTAGGTCCTTCTGCATCTTTTGCATTTCCTGAAGAGAGAACTAATCCTGAATAATATCCTATCGTACTGCTGCCACCGGTAAAATAACCTATTTGCTTTGAATCGCCAGTGAATTTAATACTTTTAGTTTCTATACATCCTGATACCAGATAATTATTTACAAGATCTTCTGCATTATATGTTGTATTATCAACAACAAGTGTTGATGATGTTTCTGTAGTGAAATGCCTTATTTCGCATCCGGCACTTTCGCCTGCTGAATTAACAGCAGTTATTTCCCAATAATATGTAGTAGCAATAGAAAGGGGAGGGGAATATGTTAATACATTTCCAATATTTATCCCGTTGTTAATATTTGTCGGTGGGTTGTTTGTCCCGAAATATAATTTATAATATGAAACTGCACCACCAGTTGTAGGAGCAGTCCAGTTCAATGAAGCTGGTGTACCTACATTTATTTGCCCATTAGCAGGTGTTGTAAGAGTGGGGCATCCGGGAACTACAATTGCTGAGCATGATATATTAATTGTAAAATCACCTGTGGCTGTTCCTGTTCCGTGAACAAAGAAATAATATGTTGTTCCATTTACAGATGTAAAAGTGATAGAAGGGTCATTATCTCCGCATATGGTATAATCATCATCTTCTCCTGTAATACAAGACAGCGATGCACAAGTCCCGGAGTAGATACTTAATTTTGTGTCCAGGGCAGAACCGCAAAGACTTACAGTAACATCATTTGCTCCTGTTGAAGTATATTTATACCAAACTCCGGGAGCAGTAATAGTAGTACCGCAGGTAGCTGTGGGGTCACCAATTGAAGTAGCAGCAGTTGTAGTTCCCGGTGTAGATGAGTTACAACTTAAATCAATTGCTCCTGAGCATTGATCATTTGCAGGAACAACGGGACAAACACCGGTAGTAAATGAAGTTGCGGCAGGGTATCCTGAAGATGTTCCATTACAGCTTGTGTAAGCTTTTACTGTCCAGTAATAAGTAGTATTACAGCTTAACAATGACGATGTAGCTGATAAATCCGTTGTTATACCACGGTCAACATAATCGCTAACATAGTCAACCCCAGCAACGGTACCAACAGCCCAGTAATATGAAACTACTGCACTTCCTGCGGGAGCGCCGGCTGCCCAGTTGAATGTGGCACTGGTTGTTGTAATACCTGAAGTGGAAGATATTGTGGGTGTACCAGGTGTTGTACAAGCTCCTGAGGATACATTTATAGTATAATCTTCAACTTCACCGTATGATGCAGTACCACAAGCATCAACAGAACCAGTATATGTTATACGTACTCTCATTCTTGTATTTCCAACAGAAGCTCCCGTTGGAGGCGATATTGTTGCTGTATAAGGTCCGCTTCCCGGAGTTCCTGTAACAGCAATGGTTTCATTAGCGTCATAAAAATCTCCATCACGGTTCCAGTCAACCCAGATGCCACATTGATCACTGGTATATGAAGTAATTCCATTTGTTACAGTTATGCTGTATCCTGTTCCAACAGTCATATTTGTTGATTGTGCAGTATAATCCTGATATCCTCCTGTGGTACAACCTGTAGAGTTATCGATACTTCCAACTTTAACCTGTTTTATATATTCATCACAGTATGTAGCATCACCTGTACAATAGGTACAGGTAGCTGCTGTAGTTAAATTATTAGGATTATTGGCTGCTGTAGAAGTAAAATATTTAATATTGGCGCCAGTACATTTATATTCACAAACATGTACTCTGTAGGTGGTGCTTGCATTTAACCCGTTTACTGTAACACTTGTGCCTGTTCCGTTATATATGCAGTACCATCCAGAGCCAACTTCGTCTCCATTACCAAAGGTTGTGTTAGCAACATATTCAGTAAAATCCACCGGAGTTGCACCTCCAGCGTTCCCTTGTGTTATAAATACTGCACATGCATCTCCATTACCGCGTGTCCAGTTTACGGTAGCATCATAAAAACAGCTTGTATTGGTATAAGAAATATTTGAAGCTTGTGTTGTGGGGGTTGAACAACTTACAGTTTCGGTAAGAGAAAAATCATCAAAGCCAATATAATATGGGGTACTATTTGCATTAATGCGAATTCCAAAATAATATGTTCCGGGAACTCCAGGGTTAAGAGATCTGGTTACTTGCTGATATGATGTAGAACTTGTAGTACCGCTGGTAATAAAATCAGCTCCTAATTCTGTAGCGCCTGATGAATTTTGACTCGTATTATAAAATACATCACCGGTCCACCCGGAATATCCATCACCAGCAAACCAAAAAGAAAAATCGTAATTATTCCCTGCTGTTAGGCTGAATCCGGGTGTCCAAATATATTCATCAGTTGCCACATCCGGGTCGTAAATATAATAAGCAGATGATCGGGGGTTGTTATATGACTGGCTTGTTGCGGTTCCAGAAGTCCATCCACCATTTTCTTTATCCCAACAAGAGGGATATATATCTGGTCCTGCAGAAGTCATTGCATCAAAATTTTCTGACCATGGAAATGATGATATAGCAGTACATCCCGGAGTATAGGTGATTCGAATATTTGGTCTGTTACTACTTGTTGTTCCGTTTCCTGTGGGAGCGCTATAATCCTGATACCAATATTCATGTTTGGTAGTTGCAGTGGAATAATAGAAATAAGGGAAAAAAGTAGAACCTCCACTACCATAATTGGTTTCAATCATAACCACTAAATTATTACTCGAATATGTAAAGGGAGTAGTTAATGTAATAGTTTGCCAGCCAATAGTATTAAATGTAACAGATGCATTATAAACTAATGAGGCTCCTGAAATCATGTTTGCCCATGTGTCAGGGGTAAATGTGGTAGAAGTAGTTGTGTTAAGATAAATTTTAACAGGTATAGCCCCGGTTGATGACCATTCAACATTATAAGCTAAAGCAGTAATAGTGCCTGTTCCACCAATTTCAGCACTGGTATAAATTGCTGCACTTCGTTCATATCCATAAGAACAACCACAAGGTTGTCTTTGATAATTTGTTCCTGAGCCTATTGTTACTACAGTAGCATAAGTTTCAACTGGAGGATTGAAAATACAGAAGAGCAGGAGGCCTATAAAAATATTGTAAAGCTTTTTCATATATTTTTGGAATTAGATTTTTAATAAAGTTCTTTGAAATTATATATGATATATTTTTTTGACCAACAATAATTAATTTGTTTTAGTTATCATGTATTAAAAATAAAAAATCTGCGGTTTA
>CAZELC010000319.1:0-3580 GCA_964512865.1 uncultured Bacteroidales bacterium | reverse complement strand
TATTGGCAGTAGTGTATATATGTCCATTTAAAATGTACGAACCACCCTGACAGATGGATTGAGGGTTGTTAATGGTGTATTTCGGATTCACGGTAATAACAACATCATCACTGGCTGTACATCCACTGTTATTTGCCGTAACCGTATAAGTTGTGGTACTATTAGGGCTTGCAACAGGGTTGCTAATATCAGTTGCATTTAAACCTAATGCAGGGCTCCAACTATATTCAGCTCCACCTGATGCGTTCAACTGAGTATTACTTCCGTCGCAAATAGTAACATCAGGACCGGCAGTTGCTGTAGGAGTTATATTACCAACTTCAAGAACCAATACTTTTGAAAATACCGGGCAATAATCAGAGTATAAATCACACCATATTTCGCATCGATATTGATTATTATTCATATCGTATCCTGCATTTGTAATATCCAAAGTAGAAGTATTTACATTCGAGTAAACTCCACCATCGGAAATATCACTCCAGCTTGAACCGCCATCTGTACTGATTTGCCATTGGAATACAATAGTGCCCCAATAACCTTCTGATGCATTTACATGCAAAGAACTATTTGTCCCTTCGCACATTTCTGAAGCTCCGACAATAGAACCCGGGTTCATAAAAACTCCATATTGATTATCGACAGAGCCTGCTACATTACCATCAACGATAAGGTGACCTGAATATATTGTAGGAGAATAATTAAAAACAGCATCTCCATGACATTCAAATGTTGCATATCCATCTAAATAAACGTAGCCTGAGTTTATAAAATTCTCCTGACAATTAAAGATTGCACATGATGACATACTCAAAATACACTCTGCATTATTTATCATATCAGATCCACAATCTATTATTCCGCCATCATTTGTAATAGTACCTGTGTCTGAATTGATAATATTTCCAGAGCAATCCAATTTTGAACCGTACTGTAAGGATAAATACTGGTTGGTTGTGAAATCTCCTACGCATGTAACATTGCAGTTATAGTCAATGTAAAGCTGATTGCTTAAGAAATCTCCTGTGCAGTTAATAATTGAATTATTATACAGATTAATGACACTATTATTGTTAGTACTTTCGCAATTAAGGATATTATTCCAACCTAAATTAATAGTATTATAGTTTGTCAAACTCCCACCGCAATTAAGAACTTTCTCCTGGTCAAAATTAAGTTCGCCATAATTTACTAGCGATGCACAAACCGCATCATTAGAAAAAACATATGGCATATTTACAGCATAACTAGGAATAAATACATTTGTCAGGCTATTTGGCACAGTTCCGCTACACCAATTGGCAGGATCATTCCAATCTATACTCTGTGCGCCTGTCCAAATACCATCTGATATAGTTTTAACTACTGCTGTTTCAGAGGTATCAATTTCACATATATTTGCAACAATGCAACGATAATTATAAATTCCTTCTTCGGAATAAAGAACATTAAGCACATCGTTTCCAAGATTGCTATAAGATGCGCCTGTCGGGACATCATTGGCAACATCGACCCAAGTTCCATTATCATAATATTGCCAGTTATATGTTAACGGAGATGTTCCGGTTACGGAGATGGACAAGCTGCCACTTGAATTTGGGCATAACGATAAATCAGAAGGCTGGAACAAGATATTAATATTATTTGAAGGAGGCTGGGTAATAACAACAGAGGCAATATTTGGCAATAAGTTTCCATTACTTGTAACTGTAACGGTGTATGTACCGGCGGTAAGTCCAGTTATAGTTTCAGTGGTTTGAACAGGATCAGTGCTCCAAATATATGTTTTTGGTTCCGAACAGCCAACTGCCGAGGCCGAGGCTGTTCCATCCGAGCCACCATAACAGGTAATATTTGTAGCTATTATATCACCGATGGGAGGTTCAGTAATTACCACAGAAGCAACTTCTAAAAAGCTATTAGTATCTGTAACTGTTACTGTATATGTACCGGGCATTAATCCGGTTATGGTAGAGGTTGTTTGAGCAGGCGTTGTATTCCATAAAAAGGAATATTGTGATGGACATCCCACTATTGTAGCAGTAGCGGTACCATCATTTTTACCATGACAAGTAACATCTGTTTTTGACATGACCATCCCAATAAAATTTACTGTTCCATCTGAAGCATTTCCTCCTTTTACAGCTGTTATCGTACCACCTATAGATTTGCATCCAAATATTTTCACTCTACCACCTCCACCACCAAATCCTCCTGAATAACCACCTCCATTAGCTCTAACTACACCGTTTATTATTGCTGACGTTCCAGATTGGATTAAAATCCCACCACCGCTGCCAGCACCAGATCTCGTCCCATTGCTTTGCGATTCTCCACCATTTGCAGATAAAACTCCTGTTGAGCTTAAACTTATACCGCTGGAAGATACCAACTTTATACATCCGCCACCTCTTCCTCCGGTACTTGCATTATACATATTATTACCACCAATTCCACCACCAGGGCCTTCTCCATTAGTTCCGCCACCACCACCTGACCCCATTGAAATATCGGTGCCTGTGGCAGTACCATAGGATGGCCCACCATATAACATGATATAGCTACTACCCCATAATGAATTTCCTCCGTTACCGCCATAACCACCACCGGAACCACCAACAGGAGCTCCCGGATAATTTGACGATCCTCCACGATATCCTTTACCATCAGCATCAATTGTCCCATCAATGGAAATATTTGCAGCATTTATTTCAAGAGTACCATGCTGGTTTCCATCATATGGAGTAACATAAACATAAACACCTGAAGAAATCGTAAATGAGTTAATATTGGTAAACAGTCCCGAAATTTGACAATTTTCAGTTATATTCCAGTCGGCTCCGGCAAGGTTTCCCCCTTTATGAGCATTATTAATGGTTTGCTCATTCGAATTGTATATTGAAATATTCCCTGAATTTATAGTTTGCCCATTCGAACTTTTTGTTGTAATATTCCCTGAATTATCTGTTGCTCTTATTGAAATATAATATGTTAAACCATTGTTTAATGATAATCCTGAAATAAGAAGTGTATTGTCTGAATAAAGTTCCGAATTAACAGGTATCGCCCAGTCTTTAACATCATTACCTCCCGGAGTAGTTCCAATAGCAAAATATGTAGAAGAAGTAACCCCGCTATAAGAATCTGTTGGTGTGTCCCAGTTCACTTGAAGTTGCGAAAGACAATTTGTATAAACTATATCTACTCCAGGACCATCATTTACTGCTGAAATTATCGGACCTGAAGTATCTTTTTTTACATAAAATACATCGTTTAAGGTTTGGAAATTCCCCATATTATCATATACCCTGACTGATACGTAATTTATGCCTTCCGGCATTGCCGACCATGTTGAGGAAAGCAATGACCAGTTTGTTGTATAGGAATTTGCATTTATTCCGGATACAACTGTTGTCCAGTCTTCAACAGGCGAGGTGCAACCACCGGGTGCTGAGCATACTCTTGTTTGAAAGTGTGACAAAAGGTTGCCAACACTTACCGAGAAATCAATATTATATGCACCATTATTTATTCTTTTCCAGGTATCATCACCAGATTGATAATCAGAAATTGTCAACTG
>CAZELC010000318.1:836-3598 GCA_964512865.1 uncultured Bacteroidales bacterium | reverse complement strand
ATAAGGTAAAATTTAACAACATATATATTCTGAATAAATTTTTCTTTATTAGCTGAGATAAGCTGCTGAAAATACTTATTATCAGAAATTTTCTTAATTCTTCCCAGAGTGATATGTGGAATAAAGTTTTGCCTGTCAGATTTAATACCGGCATTCTCTAAACCTTCAATAACACATCTGCCAAGTTCAATTAATGATTCATTAGCTACATTCAGCCATATTACCTTTGGGTCGTGTTTACTGCCAAAAATTCCCGTTTTAGAAATTTCTACTTTAAATCCTTTATGAATGACACTAATTTTTTTAAGTTCTTCGGATATTAGCGGAATCATCTCCTCACTTGTTTCTCCGATAAATTTAAGTGTGATATGAATATTATGGATTTCCACCCATTTTATAGGTTCGTGCTTTAAATTGCCGGATAAATAATTGTAAAAATTTAAAAATTCATTATCCGGGTTAACTTTAATTGCAACAAACAGTCGTTTCATTAATAAAATTTCTTGTAAATATAGAAAAAATATTAATTTTGCATAATAAACATTAAGGGGTGTTAGCTCAGTTGGCTAGAGTGTCAGACTGGCAGTCTGAAGGTCACGGGTTCGACTCCCGTACACTCCACCGAAAACAAATCAACAAATTTCAAAAAGGCTCAAAATGAATGTTTTGAGCTTTTTTTCATTTCATATCTCTTCAAATTATTTCATATTTTTTCACTTAAAAAACACCCAATTAGGTCACCTGATATTTTTATGTATTTCAGGTGACCGGTGCATATATCTATTTTTTCTTTAATATTATAATAGATTTGATTTTTTCACAAATTTATTACTTCTTTTATATACACTGTTACTTTTTTATTATGAAAACACCAAATACATTCTCAATATCATTTTTATTTAAGAACAGATAAAATTGATTAAATGAACACAGCTACAATATTTATAAAGTTACAGTAAATAATGAGCAGACTGTAATCTCAACAAAATGAAAATATTGATTTGCCATCTTACATTAAAATTATATATCGAAAATTATTAGTAAAACTAAATATTTTTCTTGTATTTTAATAAATAGTTTGTATTTTTGAAAAATCATCTTTGCAATGTATATATAACTATTTATTATAAAATTTAGTATTATGAGACAATTAAACTTTACAACCAGTTTTAAGCGGTTAATTAGATTTATTTATGTAATTTTTTTAGCTAATATTGGCATGATGTCTTATGCACAATATGCGCCATCAGCACCCACACTGACTTCACCTGCCGATAGTGCAAATGTACAACCTGGAAAAACAATTCATTTCACATGGAATGCTTCAGCTAGGGGAACTGCTCCAATTACCTATACTTTTTATTATTACAATGGATCTACATGGCAAAGTTGGAATACAGGTTCCAATTTGTATTATGATTTGCTGCTTAGTGAATGGGGAAACAGTTCATCTTGTGGAAACAATAAAAGGTGGTATGTGAAAGCAGTAAATAGTTATGGATTTGCGAGTGCAACAACAAGGGATTTTTTCCTTTATCCAAAATTCTCTGGCTCAAGTGCTGACTATTCAATTACTACAAGTTCAAGTTGTCAAAGTAGCGGAACACACTCTATTGTAAATGGTGGAGCAGATTATTACTCTTTTTCTGCAACAGCAGGATATACATATTATTTTAGTACATGTAATTCTGATCTTGGATGCGGTAGTAGTGCCTCATTTAATACTTATCTTAAGATATTCGGTACAAATAAATCATGCAGCACTTCTGCATATAATGACGATGGTGGAAATTGTATCGGTGGCAAATCTTATATTAACGGCTGGACTTGCAGTTCAACTGGGACTTATTATCTGCAAATTACTGGCTCTGCAAATAATTCATACGGGACCTATTATATTCAATATAAACATACCTGTCCTACTTTAACTGCTAGTTTGAGCGGAGGAAGCACAAATATATGTTATAATACATCTCCCTCGACATTTACTGCAACCGGCTCTGGTGGTGATGGCAACTATACATACCTTTGGTATAAAAATGGAACCTCGACTGGTGTTACCACAAACACGTACAATACAGGTGCATTAACTGCTAGTGCAACAGTTTATTGTGCTGTATCAAGTTGTGGCCAAACTGCTAATACTTCAACATATTCAGTAACTGTTTATCCTACTCTTGGTACACCAACATTAAGTGGAGGAAGTACAAATATTTGCTACAATACAGCACCATCAACATTTACTGCTACAGGTAGCGGTGGTAACAGTTCTTACACTTATTTGTGGTATAAAAACGGAACCTCAACAGGTATTACTACTAATACATATAATACTGGCGCATTAACAGCTAGTGCAACAGTTTATTGTGCTGTATCAAGCTGTGGTCAAACGGCTAATACTTCAACATATTCAGTAACAGTTTATCCTACTCTTGGAACACCAACATTAAGCGGAGGTAGTACTAACATTTGTTACAATACATCACCATCTACATTTACAGCTTCAGGCAGTGGTGGCAATAACTCTTATACTTATTTATGGTATAAAAACGGAACTTCAACAGGCATTACTACTAATACATATAATACAGGTGCATTAACAGCTAGTACTACAGTTTATTGTGCTGTTTCCAGTTGTGGCCAAACTGCTAATACTTCAACATATTCAGTAACTGTTTATCCTACACTTGGAACACCAACATTGAGCGGAGGAAGTACAAATATTTGCTACAATACAGCACCATCAACATTTACTGCTACAG
>CAZELC010000318.1:0-736 GCA_964512865.1 uncultured Bacteroidales bacterium | reverse complement strand
GTAGCGGTGGCAGCGGTTCGTACACCTATTTATGGTATAAAAATGGAACTTCAACTGGCATTACTACTAACACATATAATACTGGCGCATTAACAGCTAGTGCAACAGTGTATTGTGCAGTTTCAAGTTGCGGTCAGACTGCCAATACTACAACATATACAGTTACTGTTTATCCTACTCTTGACACACCAACTTTGAGCGGAGGGAGCACCAACATTTGTTACAATACATCACCATCTACATTTATGGCTACAGGCAGCGGTGGTAATGGCTCATACACTTATTTATGGTATAAAAACGGAACTTCAACCGGTATTACTACTAATACTTATACTGCAGGTGCTTTAACAGCAAATGCAACAATTTATTGTGCAGTATCAAGTTGTGGACAAACAGCTAATACTTCAATTGATACAATTATTGTAAATCCTTTGCCAATTGCCAATGCAGGTAATGATACCACAATTATTACAGGGCATAGCACTCAAATAGGTAGCACTGCTATAGCAGGTAATTCTTATAGCTGGACTCCAAGTAATGGACTAAGTAACCCTAATATTGCAAATCCTTTTGCAACTAACACTTCAAACATTAATTATATATTGCAGGTAAATGATACAAATGGTTGCAGTAATATGGATAGTATTAGAATTATTATTATTCCAGATCCAAATATTCCACAGTATATTGATGGGGCTGTTAATTTTAAGATTACAGTAGGTACCTCTGCAATAAA
>CAZELC010000317.1:0-3601 GCA_964512865.1 uncultured Bacteroidales bacterium | reverse complement strand
AGCCACCATTGTAGAGAACAACTCCTTTTTATCATTTGTATTGGCTATTCCTTGTTCAAAGGACTTCACTGATTTATTTCCGTCGTTTTTAAGAAACTCGATTATCATCAGGCACTCATAAGGAAACTTTTTGGTTTTATATTTTGTCTGCAAAGATTTCATAAAATAAGCCTCTGCCCTGTTCAATTGCATCAGCATTTCGTCGTTATGAACAAATTTAGAAGTATCGGATGAATTACCCAAAACTTCACTGTTTTTGACAAATGTTTCTATCAGCAAGCATCCTACAACCAATCCTTGATTTATCATTTTAAAATTTTCATTATCAGGATATTTAGCCATGGCATTCTTAATAAAACCAAAGTCAATCATTTCATTGTATTTTCTCTTCATTATAACTGAATCGGGAAGCTTTGCCAAATCGTTAAAAGCTTTATACATCGAAATATTTGCCATTGAGCAGTATAATGAAATATTTGAAGGCTCTTTTTCAATAGCTATTTTAAGATTGGAGTAAGCACTTTCAACATTAAGGTTTACCATTTCAATAAGAGCAACACCTTCATAACCTGAAGCATCTTGCGGAAATCTTTTTATAAGCTCTGCATAGTATGCTTTTGACAGATTCCATTGCCCAAGTTCCATAAAATACTTTGCAATATATTTAAGTGCTGCCGAATCGGAAGGGTTAGATGAAAGTCGTTTAAGAAAAATTTCTTTGGCTTTGTCCTTTGCAAAACGAGCCTCATCAGGCATTTTCAAATAAGAGTATATTTCTGCAATACGTTTATACCTTTCTGCATCTTTGATATCACCAGTCAGTTCAGATTTAATCTTTGCCGCATCAGAAGATTTCAGATTTTCGCGGGTAAATTCAAAATCTTCCTTAACAAAAGAGATAGTAAGTTCAACATTCATTTGCGGATATCTAAGCAAACCCAGAAGAAATGCCGTATCTTCTTTTGTTTGAAGACCATTTTGCGGGTAACTGCATAAAGGAACAGAAAATAGCAGCAAAAATATCAAGTTTCTCATTTTTATATGCGGTTATAGATGTACTGACAATTTTACAAAGTTCTAAATTAATTTTAAACTGCAAAATCCCTATACAATAATTGTTTCTCCATTTCCGAATAATTTGATATAAAAAATATAAATCATTTACTTTGAATACCTTAAAATCTATATTATATTTATTGAAAATTAACATTATGAAAAAATCTATTTTTATTTTCTTCGCCCTTATTATTGTTTCAAATATTGCTTTTGCACAGGCTCCGCAAAAGTTCAGTTATCAGGCAATTATACGAAGCAATGCAGGAAATATTCTCCAAAATCAGACTGCTAACTTTAAAATAACCATACATGACAGCACGGCATCAGGAACAGATATTTACCACGAAACTCATAATACAAGTACAAACCAGTTTGGGTTGGTAAATCTTCTTATCGGTAGTGGTACAAATACATCCGGCATATTCGATAGTATAAAGTGGAATCATAATAATAAATTCATAGAAGTTGAAATTGATTTGGGCTCAGGATATGTTTCAATGGGTACAACTCAGCTTGTAAGTGTTCCTTACGCATTATATGCAGAAAAGTCAGGCACACCCGGTCCAAAAGGAGCAACCGGGCCAACAGGAGCTGATGGGCAAATTGGAATTCAGGGACCAATCGGACCAACAGGAGCTGACGGGCAACAGGGAATTCAAGGGATAACCGGACCAACAGGAGCTGATGGGCAAATTGGAATCCAAGGACCAATCGGACCAACCGGAGCTGACGGGCAACAAGGAATTCAAGGGATAACCGGACCAACAGGAGCTGATGGGCAAATTGGAATTCAGGGACCAACCGGAGCTGACGGGCAACAAGGAATTCAGGGAATTACAGGAGCTCAAGGTACTACCGGTCCGTCGGGAAGCCTGAATGCATGGAGTCTCACTGGGAATAGCGGCACAACGCCAGGAACAAATTTTATCGGTACAACGGATAATAAAAATCTAATCTTCAAGGCAAACGGAGGAGAGTATTTCAGGCTCAACACAACAAACAGTGATTTGCTGTTGGGTAGCGGTATAAGACTTCATAATACAGGTCCGACAATTAACGAAGTTGCGGGCTTCTCTAACAGCAACGGATTGTATGTTTCGCTTGCCAACTGCAACAACGGGTTTTCAGGTGCTGTTTCGGTTTATGCTGTTGCAGGCACACCTTACGGGACAGGGTTTGGTGCAGCAGGTCATTTCACTTTCGGGTCAAATCTGCAACCTCCAAGCGGTGCTTATGGTATCATTGTTAACAATAATTACAATAATGCTACCGGCGGATATTTTGATATCCGCGGCTCAGGCACAAAGGTTACAGGATTATATATTAATTCACAAGGCGGCACAGCCAACTACGCACTTCTGACCAATGGAGGAAATGTAGGATTTGGCACGCTCACACCTGATGCTTCGGCAAAAGTTGAAATCAATTCTACAATACAAGGCTTCTTACCGCCAAAAATGACACAACTGCAAAGAGACGGAATAATTAATCCGGCTGAGGGATTGATAATCTATAATAACACTACACATAAACCAAATTATTATGATGGTTCCGTTTGGAGAAACTACGATGGAACCTCCGCTCAAACTATTGTTGCTGTTGGAGATAGTTATTATGGAGGAATTGTGGCATATATTCTTCAACCCGGAGACCCAGGTTATGATGCAAATATTCAGCATGGCATTGTTACTCCAAATGCCGACCAAAGCACAGATCTGATCTGGTATAATGGTACATGCATTATGACAGGAGCAATGGCAACTGCACTCGGCACCGGAAACTCTAACACAAACCTTATTGTAACAGCATTTGGAACAGGCAGTTATGCTGCAAAACTTTGTTATGACCTTGAACTTAACGGCTACTCCGACTGGTTTTTACCATCGCTGGATGAGTTAAATAAACTTTACTTAAACAAGACTATTATAGGCGGATTTGCAAATGATTATTATTGGAGTTCAAGCCAGTATAACTTGTATCAGTCGTGGGCCATATATTTTGGAAGCGGAATGCAACAATATAACAATCAGCCCAATCCATTCAGTGTGCGTGCAATTAGAGTTTTTTAGAGAATTTTGATATTCTGTATTTCTCAAATATTTATTTATTTGAAAAGTTGATTTTTGTCATGTCATGAAATAATCACTATTTTTGGTGAATGTTTTATTATGATAAAATCATCTGGATAACCGGAGCATCTTCAGGAATTGGAGAAGCATTGGCTTATAGGCTTGCCCGGGAAAATGCAAGACTTATACTTTCATCGAATAATAATGAGGAGCTCATCAGAGTTAAAAATAAATGCCTTGAATACTGCAAGGTATGTGAGGCTATTCCATTAGACCTTGAAATTCCTTCTTCTATAAAAGAAGCGTTTGAAAAAGTGATCTCAATATTTCCAAAAATTGATATACTGATAAATAACGGCGGGATAAGTCAGCGTACCTTGATAAAAGATACTTCCATGGAAATATTCAGAAAAATAATGGAAATAAATCTTTTCGGTGCAGTTCAGCTCACAAAACTTGTTCTCCCTGTAATGATA
>CAZELC010000316.1:0-3662 GCA_964512865.1 uncultured Bacteroidales bacterium | reverse complement strand
TTTTGTGAGATAACTTAAACAAAATTCAATATTTCATACAGATTTTAATTATGTTTTTCTTAAATCAATTTGTCTTCTAACTAAGAGTTACCACAAAATAATATGTTAAACTTGCGTCTGGAATAAGGCATTAAAACCTATTTTTAACATCCTGTTTTTTTGACTTTCATGCCAATAAAAAATATTGCAATTATTCACTAAATAATTAATTTACATATTATTAAACATATTTTTTGTGATAAAAAAATAACCTTGTCTTATTTTTTCCTTTTCATAAAATTTTTATATCTTTGAAAATAATATAAACTTAAATTTAAATATAGAATCGATATCTAATAATTCGGTATTTGAATAACTAAAAATGATTTTGAAGTATATTGCAAATTTGTTTAATTAATTTACTTGATAACTAGATTATTTTTCAAATAAGGCAGAAGCGCAATGCCAGAAATTTATTTTTATTATTTCTAATACTGTTTTATTATAAAAGAATTAAAATACGTGCTTATGAAAAAATTTTTATTCATTGTTATTTTTACGTTAACGGCATCAATGGTATTTTCACAACCATGGCAAAATAATCTTCCTCAAAGTAAAACAAAAAGGGAGTTGACTTTGTTTGATTACAGAAATGCATTTAACACATATTGGGCACCCTTTAATGTTGAAAAGGGATTTTATTATGAAAATGGCGTTAAGAAAAAAGCTAAAGGATGGAAACAATTTAAAAGGTGGGAATATTATATGGAAGGAGTTATCAATCCTGAAACAGGAGAATTCCCGGAAATATCATCCGAATATCTTAACAATAAGACCAATGGCAACAATAAGAGCTTTTTAAAGCAGACTACTGCAAGTTGGGTTAATCTGGGAACAAATTCAACAACGGGAGGATACGCCGGTATCGGCCGAATCAACTGTATTTCTTTCCACCCGAGCGATAATAATACTTATTGGGTCGGTACAGCGTCCGGAGGTCTTTGGGTTACTACAAATAATGGCAGTTCATGGACATGCCTGACAGATAATAATTCTGTTCTGGCAGTCAGTGATATTGTTATACCAAGTGATTATGCTACTTCAAACACCATATATATTGCAACCGGCGACAGGGACCATTGGGATAACAGAAGTATTGGCGTTTTAAAATCTACAGACGGCGGTGCAACCTGGAATACAACAGGGATTTCCTATGCATTATCAAATGGTAAAATGGTTAACCGTTTACTGCTTGATCCATCAAATAATCAAATTATCCTTGCTGCAACTTCCGATGGAGTTTATAAAACTACTGATGGTGGAACAACGTGGAACACACAATTGACTGCTACTAATTTTATCGATATGGAATACAAGCCCGGTTCCTTCAGCACTCTTTACGGTTCTACGGCAAGCGGAGAAATTTATGTCTCTACAAATAGTGGTGTTAACTGGACGCAAGCTTTCAGCAATTCTGATGCTGAAAGAATTGAACTTGCTGTATCTGCCAATCAACCTACTTGGGTTTACGCTGTTGCCTCAGGAAGCGACGACGGACTATATGGAGTTTACAAATCTACAAATAGTGGTGGAGCATATTCTCAAATATTTTCAGGCACTACAAAAAACCTTTTAGGGTGGGTATCTGCAGGTGATGATTCAGGAGGACAAGGCTGGTATGATTTGAGCATTGCAGCATCACCATCTAATGCAAATATATTGCTTATTGGTGGCGTAAATACCTGGAGATCAACCAACGGAGGAACAGCATGGTCAATAATTAATCACTGGTGGGGCGATGGAGTTCCTGCAGTGCATGCTGATAAACACATGCTAAAATACAGAAGTAACGGAAGTTTATTTGAATGTAACGACGGTGGAGTTTATTTATCTTCTGATAACGGCACAACCTGGGCTGACAAGACAAATGGATTGGTTATAAGCCAAATGTATAAGCTTGGAATTGCAGAGACAGACCAAAATGAAATAATTACAGGGCTTCAGGATAACGGAACAAAATTATTTACAGGTGGAAGTTGGTATGATGTAAAAGGAGGAGACGGAATGGAATGTCTTATTGATTATGCTGATGCTAACGTCCAGTATGGGACTTATGTAAACGGGCAGATTTCAAGAACTCTTGACCATTGGAACAGCGACACAGACATTGAACCGTCGGGAGCAGGTGACGGAGCCTGGGTAACGCCATTTATTATTGACCCAATGAATAATCAAACAATATTTGCCGGTTATGCCGATGTCTGGAAAACTACTGACAGAGGTGATAGCTGGACAAAAATATCGACAATCAACACATCTAATAAAATACGTTCAATGGCAATAGCTCCATCTGATAACCAATACTTGTATGTGGCTGATTATTCACATATCTGGAAAACAACAATAGGAGGAAACACTTGGACAGATATTACCGGGACATTACCTATTGCTACAAATAGTATAACTTATATTGCTGTTAAATATGATGATCCTAATACATTGTGGGTGACTTTAAGTGCATATAATAGCAATAAAGTATATCAATCAGCTGATGGCGGAAGTACTTGGGCAAATATTTCTGCAGGATTACCGGCAATACCTGCTTATACTATAGTTCAAAACAAACAATCAACATCAGAGGTTCATCTTTATGTTGGTACTGAACTTGGCGTTTTCTTTAAGAAAGGTGCTGCTAATTGGATTCCTTACAATACAGGTTTACCAAATGTTAAAATTGGTGAACTAGAGATTTTTTATGCTTCTAATCCAGAAAATTCAAAATTAAGGGCGGCTACCTACGGAAGAGGATTATGGGAAACAGGAGTTTATTATTTAAACACAAACCCTCCTACCGCAGATTTTAATGTTTCAAGCAGTTCAATATGCTTATCTAATTTGGTCGGATTAAATGATATATCTTCAGGTTCACCTACATCATGGGAGTGGACAATAACTCCATCGACTTTTATTTTTTCCGGCGGAACTTCTTCCTCTTCACAAAACCCGATAATTCAACCTACAGCTTCAGGATACTATACGATAAAACTAAAAGTCATAAATTCATACGGCGCTGATTCAATAACTAAAAACAATATTATATACGTTGAAAACTCAATTACTACAGGCATTAGCTCAGTTTTATTAGGCTCATCTACTAATGCATTTTCTATTGTAAATAACACTAGTAAGCAGCTAATTTATAACCCTTCTACAAATTTACTTGCTTTCATTCACAGAAATAATCAATCGCTATTTGGAGGAAACAGTGGGCAACTTAGATATGACTTTTCAGTAGATACAGGCTCAACATGGCAAAATAATGCAGGACCATTGAACCCTACAACTACATATCAGGCAAGATATCCTCAATTATCATTTTATAATCCAACAGGTAATACTAATTATTTGAACTCCTACCTTGTTTACCATGCGCCTGTATTAAATCCTGCATGGAAAGGATATGTGGGAGGTGTAAGAAAGATGAACGGAACGGGAACAACAGAAAACTATAATCAGGCAGGAACTGCCAATACTCTAATTCCCGGAGGACTACATCAATCAATAAGCGGCACATACTGGGCAGTTGACAATATATACGACTCAGCGGCAGCTAATGAATTAGGCTACAAAGTTATTAAAGGTGTTTGGAATGGGTCGAATATTACCTGGTCAAACAGTTATTC
>CAZELC010000315.1:0-3694 GCA_964512865.1 uncultured Bacteroidales bacterium | reverse complement strand
GTTGACCCTGTATCAGTTTGTAATTATTTAACTTATCGGTATGTACCTAGTCCGAATACAATATGGAAAAATGCAAATAAATTACCACCGTCCCATTATTTGATACTTCATGAGGACCAAAGAATTGAAATTAAAGAATACTGGAAGCTGGAAGCAAAAAACAACCATAACAATGAAAAATTCCTTATCGAAAAAACTGATGAATTTCTAAAGAATTCAATAAAAGGACATCTTGAAAGCGATGTCGAGATTGGAAGTTTTTTAAGTGGTGGTTATGATTCAAGTGCAATTGTTTATTATATGAATTTAATAAACTATCCAACAAAAACATTTTCTATTGGTTTTGAAAACTGGGATATGAGTGAGCATAATTTTGCAAATATTGTATCTGATAAGTTTAAAACAGAGCATTCTTTTAAAATATTGGACAAATCATCACTTGATATAATTGACCACCTAATCAATTATTATGATGAGCCAATAGCTGATATCTCTATTGTGCCAACATTTTTTGTCAGTAAAATGGCATCTGAAAAAGTTAAAGCTGTTCTTTCGGGAGAGGGCAGCGACGAGATTTTTGCAGGTTATACCTGGCATCAGTACTTTCGTTCAAAATCGCTCTTTTGGGATAAAATTAACTTACTTAAAAATTATTCTAAGGGTATAGAGAAATATTCCCTTTATGATTATGCTAATGCAATGGCAATGGGACTTTTTGACAAGAAAAACCTTACAGAGATCATAGGGCAAGATTATCAAATCAGTATCCCTGAAAACCCATTCTGGTTCTATAAAAAGCATTTTAAACCAGAAATCGGGAATATAAAATCATTTCAATATCTCGATGTTAAAACATTCATGGGCGAGTTGGTACTGACTAAAATTGACAGGGCGAGCATGGCAAGCTCCCTTGAGGTAAGAGTTCCTTTCCTCGATCACGAACTGGTAGAGTTTTTATTTAGTTTACCTGAAAAGGATTATGCAAAAAGGAATGTCCAAAAGTTTTTGCTTTATGAGAATATTAAAAAATCAATGCCGGAAAAAATATTAAACCGGAAAAAGCAGGGGTTTGTCGGTCCTGATAGCTATTATATGAATATTGATTGGTATCGTCAAAATCTTAAAAACTCAATAATTGCTGATTGCGGATTAATTAATGGCGATAAGATTAATGAACTTATAATAAACAAAGATCATTGGCGATTATGGAAGCTACTTGTTCTTGAAAAGTGGTATAAACGGTGGATATAAGCTGGATAATTAATAAAAAAACTTACTTATGAGTAAAAGTGATGTATTTGTCTTTGTGGTTTGTGGTGCAGATGAACATATTAATACTCTGAATTTTTCGATAAAAGCACTTAAGCAATTTTCGAAAAAGAAAATACTTGTTGTTACTGATAAATCTAGAAACAATATTGATATTGAAATAGAAACAGACAATATTATTAATGTTAAAACTCCCCAGAGTTTTGATCATCATCAGGCTAGTATATATTTAAAAACAGGATTACATAAATTTCTGAACATGAATGATAATTACTGTTATTTAGACAGTGATGTTATCGCATTAAACCCTAAAGTTGATGAGATATTTTCTCATTCTCACGGTCCGGTAACATTTGCAGCTGATCACTGCAAATTGAACAGCTTTAGCCCTTATGCTGTAAATTGTGGTTGTCAGGAAAGAAAAAGTAAGGACCAGCGCGAATTTGTTGCGGCCATAAAAAAAATTATTCCTGATTATGAGCATGATGTGGTATTTAATAATGAAAAAGGGCGGGAACTTTATAGAGTTCTTTCTGAAGTAAAAGAAAACCCATTGAAAAATATCCAACTTATTATAAATTACATTTTAGCACGATATATTTTTAAAGGTCCAAATAGTTTTATAAAATGGGGTGGTGGTTATAAATATAGTTCCAGAAAAAAAGGATGGATAGATATTCAGGGAAATTTAATTATGTACAATCTGACATCTGTTTCAAAAAAAATAAAAAAATCAAGCGATTTTTACTTCAGTAAAAGAAAAATGGAATGGGTTAATAAGGACGGGGAAAATGTTTTCTTTACAAGTTGTAATCATTTAGCTGAAAATATAAAGAAGAAATTTAATATTGACGTCTCAAAAAAAAACTTTCAGCATTGGAATGGTGGGGTTTTTCTGTTTGACAAAAATTCAATTAATTTTTTAGAGACATGGCACACCTATACTATGGATATTTTTAAAGATAAAGACTGGAAAACTAGAGATCAAGGGACTCTGGCAGCAACTGTTTGGCAGTTTAATCTTCAAAATCAAAAACTCTTACCTTCAGAATTTAATTTTATTGCAGATTATTATAACCCCAAAATAACTTACAAAAAAGAAAAGGGGTTTACAAATAATAATTTTAAAACGACAATATCCCCTAATTTCATTCATGCATACCATCAGTTTGGTAATAAGGAATGGGATATTTGGATGGCAATAGAAAACATTCTTAAGACTACCTGATCTTTAAAAATGAGATTTTATTATTTTTTTGACTCTATTTATTACTGTTGTTGATTTATTATTTGGGTATAGTAAATAAAAATTAGTAGATCGTTGTTAGTTGGATAAATTCATTTAATTTTGTATAAAACAGTTAAAGATGCTGAAAATACTGATTACTGGAGCTGCAGGCTTTATTGGGTACAATTTGATAGAAAGCATGATTCATGGTAATGATGAAATTGTTGGTGTTGATAATCTTAAAAAAAACCATGATTATCTGATAAAGCTTAATAGACTTAAACAATTGAATATTGAGCACAAGGAACTTGAAATCAATAATTTGGTAAAAGTAGGAAATTTTACTTTTGTAAAACTTGATTTGCTTGAAAAACAAAAACTGGAATCTCTTTTTTCTAAATATAAGTTTGATCTGGTAATTCACTTAGCTGCACAAACAGGAGTAAGGCAATCTGTTTCTAACCCTCAGGAATACTTTGATAATAATATTACAGCTTTTAATAATTTACTAGAGTGTTGCAGAAATCATAGTGTTTTGAGATTAATTTATGCATCCAGCTCATCAGTTTATGGGATGAATAAAAAAATGCCCTATTGTGAATCAGATTCAACTGATACCCCTGTAAGTATCTATGCTGTGACAAAAAAAACCAATGAATTGTTGGCGGCAAATTATTCATTACAAAATAAAATGTGTTGTGTTGGGCTTCGGTTTTTTACTGTCTACGGTCCCTGGTGCAGAACAGACATGGCCGCATATATATTTATGAAAGCTATAACTGAGAACAAAGCAATAAGTCTATTTAATGAAGGAGATATGCTTCGTGATTTTACTTATGTGGATGATATTGTAAAAAGCATTTCTCTGATTAAGCAAAAAATGTTTAAAGATGTGCTTACTTTTCCTTACCATGAGATCTTTAACGTTGGCAACACTAACCCTGCTACCCTATCGAAGTATTTATCAATTATCGAAAGCGAATTGGGAAAGACAGCAATAAAAAACTACAAACCTATCCAAATAGGTGAAGTTCAGGCAACCTATTCGGATATAAAGAAATTAGAAGAATTTATAAATTTTAAGCCAAATACCGACCTTAAAGAAGGTGTTAAAAAAATGGTTAAATGGTTTATAAATTATAACTTAACCCGTTGTGCTATTAACATGCGAGAGCAAATTTAAGATGATTAATTGGT
>CAZELC010000314.1:0-3698 GCA_964512865.1 uncultured Bacteroidales bacterium | reverse complement strand
AAGCGCTGGTTTAACATAAAATGTTATTTTTGTATAGCAACAAGGGAATTTAATAATGAAAAAGCTTTCAACTATCTTATTTATAATGTTTTTATCCTTTTTTCTCTTTGGGATAAATGCATATTCGCAGGAAGTTGAAGAAGAAGAAAATAATTACCTTATTGAGAGCATAAATGACAGTATTGATTTAAGAGCAAATTTCTATGATGAAACCGACTCGCTGTCAGAGTTTTTCCCTGCCTACTCGTTATATGAAACATGGGACAATGAAGGCATTCATTATCCAAAAGTTGACTTTTCAAAAAAGAGCGACACATCTATTATTTTGTTATGCGATGGGAAAACCAATTTCTTTTGTATGCCTAAAAGAGGAAAAATAAATTCCGACTACGGATGGCGAAGAAGAAGATACCATTATGGAATTGACATAGACCTTAATATTGGCGATACCATTAAAGCTGCTTTTGACGGAATGGTTAGAGTATCAAGAAAACATAAAGGGTATGGAAATGTTATTGTCATTAGACATTTCAATGGACTTGAAACTACTTATGGTCATTTATTAGTGTCAAGAGTTTTAGAAAATCAGGTTGTAAAAGCCGGCGATGTAATTGGGCTGGGAGGTAACACGGGAAGATCCACCGGTCCTCACCTGCATTTTGAAACACGTTATTTAGGAACTCCTTTTAACCCAAGAAAAATCATAGATTTCGATAATTTCAGGCTATTATCAGATACTTTGCTTCTTTCGAAATACACTTTTGAAAACCCTAAAAAGAAATCTGTTACTAACAAAACAAGCAATTATAATAAATCTTACGTTAAACAAACAAGCTCAGGTGGAGTTACTTATTATTACGTTAAAAAAGGAGATACACTTGGCAGAATTGCTTCTCTTTATGGAACAACCGTTAGCGGAATTTGTCGTTTAAATGGATTTACTGATAAAAAAATACTCCAGATAGGGCAAAAAATAAGAGTAAGATAATTCAACACCAAATAATTTTGGTTTTTTCATTATTATTTTTTAATTTAGCAGAAAATAATCATTTATCCATCAAATAATTTTTATTATGAAGAGTTTCTTAAAAACTATTGCGCTCACTGCACTTATTTCAGTGATCTCTTACAGTGTTTCATTTAGTCAGGGAAATCCAGTTAAAATGAAATTCACTAAAGAAATGGGGAAAATTGTTAAAGAAAGTAAAGACAAAAAGAAACATGTAAACTTCAAAGTTGAAGGACTTAATAATCCTACAGAAGTCACAAATTTTATAAACAATATCAAAAGCCACACTCTTGTGCTCGAAGTAACAATATCGGATGAAATATATGGCGTTGACAGAAAAGGGAAAATGGTATTAAGTATTGATGCCGATAGCGATTATCTGAAAAAGATTCTTACTGATCTGGGGCTGTTTAATATTTATATTGATGACGTTATTAAACCGGTTAGTGAAATAGGCGCTAAAAAAGCCAATTAAAAGATTTATTTTGTACTAAAAAAAGAGTCTTTGGCAACATTGACTCTTTTTTTTATGCTTTACCCTGTGAAAATTTCCTGGATAATAATGGATATGTAAATACAGAAAGCAGAATTATTAATGTCCCGATATAAAATCCTAATGTCATTCGCTCAGATTCTCCAAAAATAAAAAAAGCCATTATAATACCGTAAACTGGTTCAAGGTTTATCGTTAGAACAATTATATAAGCCGATATTTTTTTCATCAGCTCGACAGTTGCCGAAAAAGCCCATGCAGTGCAGATAAAACCAAGAATAAAAAGCCATAAAGAATCAGATGGTGTCAAAGACATAAATGCATCTGAATAACCTTCCGTAAAGAAAAGATAAACTGTTATCACTAAAAAACCACTCAGCATTTCATAAAATGTAATTACATTACTATCATAACGCCGGGAAATATTTTTATTAAGAACACTGAATGTTGATGCAAGCAAGGCAGCAACTACCGAAAAAATAATACCTTCGGTATATTTGGTTTCAAACTGAAAAATTATATACAAGCCTGCAATAATAATCAAACCAAGCATTACTTCATACCACATTATTCTTCTTTTCTGAGTAAGCGGTTCAATAATACTTGTGAATAAAGTTGAAGTTGACAGGCATCCCAGCGTAACAGAAATATTTGAAACCTTGATTGCATAAAAAAAACTTATCCAATGCAGTGCAACAATAACTCCTATTGATGATATCATTAATAATGATGTAAAAGGAATTCTCAGAGATGTTTTCCTTAATTTAAGAATAACGAAAAGACAAATGAATGCAATAAGAGTTCTGTAACAAACTAAATTTACAGCCGGAAGACTTATCAGCTTACCAAGAATGGCAGTAAAACCAAGAATAAATACAATAAGGTGAAGTTTTAACTGACTGCCCAGCTGTCCGTGCATAAAAAATTTTTAAAGGTGCAAATATAATTTGCATATTCAACAATTTTTATTTTTATTTGACTTTTATTTGGATCGATCTCAACATTTAGGATGAACTGTGAGTAAAAAAGATTTTTCGAAAGAGATAAGCACGGTATTACTTAGCAATATAATAACAATATTTTCAGGTTTTGTTATAGGCATTATCATTTCAAGAGTGCTTGGACCCGAAGGAAAAGGAATATATTCATCTATTCTTGTAATCCCGGTAATACTCGTAAACCTTTCTTTGCTGGGAACCAGACAATCGACAATTTACCTTATTGGCAAAAAAATGTATTCACTTGATGATATCAGTTCAAACCTGACAATGATATTTATCATCAGCAGTATCTCAGCTATTGCTATTTGTGGATTGTATTATGTGTTTTTTGCACAAACACAATTCACAATCATGTCGACTTTGACCATTCTTTTAACAATACCTTTCGTTCTTATAATCAATTATTCGGGAAGCATATTTTTGGGGATTAACAATTTTGCAATGGCTAATCTTCTTAAATGGCTTACCTCATTTTTAAACCTTATATTCGTTTTTATTTTCCTTTGGGTGATAGAAATGGACATTCAGGGAGCATTAATTTCATTGCTTCTCTCAAATTTCCTTATTGCATTGCTTGCTGTGATTGTTATTGGCAACAAATACACAATCAGGCTGAAAGTTAATAAAGTGATTGTTAAAGAGATATTGTCAAGAGGATTTGGATTTACCATTGCCTTAATTGTAATACAACTTAATTATCGTATTGACATTATTATTCTGCAATACATTTCTGGTATGCAGGAAGTAGGCTTCTACTCAATAGGGGTTAGCATTGCTGAGAATATATGGCTGTTACCAACTGCCGTTGGAATAGTAATCAACAGTATTACCGCAAGTACTGATGACCTTTCAATGCTTAAAGATGAAATATCAAAACTCATAAGGATTTCTTTTATGCTGGTATTTTTGCTATCCATTGCAATATTCATTTTTATTCCTGCACTGCTACCATGGTTTTACGGTGCTCAGTTCGTTAATAGCGTAACCATCGTTAAGATTATACTTCCGGGAGTAATAATATTTGTACTGGTAAGAATATTATCATCCTATTTTGCCGGAATTGGAAAGCCGAATATCATCACATTTATATTTGCTCCTGCGCTGGTTTTAAATATTATCCTTAACTTTTTACTTATTCCCGAATATGGTGGAAAAGGAGCAGCAATAGCTACAAATATTAGTTATTCGACCGGTG
>CAZELC010000313.1:0-3718 GCA_964512865.1 uncultured Bacteroidales bacterium | reverse complement strand
CATAACCTGGTGTTCCTCCAACTGGAGTGGCTTGAATTGTCCCATCTTGTTTATCGCAATGCTCAATAGTTGATGAAGCGGTAGCAGTAGGTCCATCAATTTCAGTAACATCAACTGTTGCTGTTGCAGCGCATCCGTGAGTGTCTGTAACGGTAACAATATATGTAGCGGCTGCAAGATTTGTAGCTGTTTTTGTTAACTGTCCAACATCCCATTGGTATGTATATCCCGGTGTTCCTCCAGCAGGATTAGCTGTAACTGTGCCATCGTGTTTATCACAATGTTCAGGTGTAGAAGTAGCCGTAGATGTAGGTCCATCAATTATTGTTGTTGAAGTTGTAATAGCACACCCATGAGAATCAGTAACGGTAACATTATAAGTGCCTGCTGCTAGTCCACTGATAGATTGAGTTTGTTGTCCATTACTCCAATTATAAGTATAACTGGGGGAACCACCTGAAGGAGTAGCTGTTGCAGTACCATTGCTTTTGTCGCAGTATTCAGGAGTGTTTGAAGCAGTTGATGAAGGTTGGTTTACTGTTGTTACTGTAGCTGAAGTTATATTACTACATTGATTTGCATCTGTTACTGTAACCGTATATGTTCCTATACATAGGTTTGATGCGATTTGTGTGGTTTGAGAAGCAGCATTACTGCTCCATAAGTATGTGTATGGTCCTGTTCCTCCTGAAGGATTTACGGTAGCGCTACCGTTGCATTGTCCGCAATATTCAACAGTAGTAGCTGTTGTAGCCGAAGGTCCTCCCTGGCTTGAGACAGTTGCTGAAACAACTACGTTACAACTATTAACATCGGTAACTGTAACAGAATATGTTCCTACACAAAGATTCGTTGCAGTTTGCGTTGTTTGTGGTGGCGAAGTACTCCATAAATAGGTGTAAGGTGCTGTTCCCCCGGTTGGATTGACTGTTGCACTTCCATTACAATGTCCGCAGTACTCCGCAACTGTTGATGTGGTAGCATTAGCTCCTCCTGTATTTTGAATAGTTCCCGTGACAGTAGAAGTACAACTATTACCATCGGTTATGGTCACTGTATATGGCCCGGCAGCAAGGTTTGATGCGGTTTGTGTAGTTTGCTGAGGGTTTGTATTCCAAACATATGAGTATGGAGAAGTTCCAGAAGGTGTAACTGTAATTGTGCCATTATGCGATTGACAAATAGAAGGCGTTTGCGATGTAGTGCCTGTTGCTGGTTGATTAACGGTAACCGTAACAGGTGAACTTCCTGTACACCCTGCACTGGTTGTGGCTGTTACAGTATATGTGGTAGTTGTGGTAGGTGATACCTGTACTGTTGGACCAGTTGCCGGTATGCTCCAATTGTATGTATAATTACCTTGTCCTGTAGCAGATATTGTTGCAGTTTGACCTCGGCATATTGTTGGTGCTGCTGGTGTAAACACAGGTAAATCCACAGAAAGTGGGAGTGTAAGAGTTACCTGGCAACCGGTAACTGATGTCATTACACATGTAATAGTTTGTCCATTAGGAACAGGACTGATAGTTATGCTATTCGAAGTAGTTGTTGTATTTACAGTAGTCCCCGATATGTCCATGCATAAGTAGTAAAACCCGCTGGGGCTGTTACAATATCTGATGTGCCGGAACATTGTTGAGTTAAAGAAAGTGAGCCGCAATAACACGAAATATATGCATACCCAAAGTGACCACCTAGTGAACAATCATATGTTGTGAATTGAATAGTTATGCTTTGGTTTTCATATTGATGTAAGTCCATACTTACAACCGTCCAGTTTTTCCAACGTACATTATTATTTTCACAGGCAGTTGATGAGGCTGAAGATGTAACATAACCGGGCAATCCGCTAGATGCATACACTTCATATTTCCCGCAAACAGGGTCAATAACTTGACCTGAAGAGTTTAATACATATATTCTAAACTTTGGAACTTCATCTGTGTCATGGTTTGCATCAGCAGGGTCTTGAAGTACGACGGCATATTGATACGTGAAAATACAATTGCTTGACGTTACATTGTATGTATATTGAATTTGCTCTGCTTGTGAGTTTCCTCCGGCACATTCTGATACGACTTCATTGCCCAGACGTATTGAATTAGTTCCATTTGGAGGCAAAACGCTTAATACATTGCCTGTATTAGGGTCGGTGCCTGGTTGGTTCATGATGGTGTGTCGCCCATTTGTAGAAGGTGCCGAATTTGGAGTTCCTATTACCAACCCATTTACAACACTTGAATAATCACCTGCACTTCCTACATTCCCTGTAGAACCGGTCCAGTTGGTGAAATTATTTGATGAAAAATCTGCATTTGTACATTGTGCTGATGTTTCATTTATATTAAATAAAAGGTATAATAGCACTATGACTAGATACCCTGATGAATATTTTAATTTGGAATATATTTTATTCATATAAAATGAGGTTATTGATTACAAATATAAAAATTAATGTTAAAAAGTAGAATAATTATTAAAATATAGTTGCAAGACGATAAATTTAAAATAAAGTTGCTTATATATTATAATTAATTATAAACAAAGTGTTAATTACGATATATGTAAATATGTAGATTTTTGTTGTTGATTAAGCGTGAATTAAATGGATTTAGAAGTGTTAAATAATTGGAATATAAATGTATGATAGATGTATAAGTTAAAATATTTAAGAATAAATATTTTGTGTAAAAAAGAGTAATTAAGTAAAACTAATTGTTGATAAAAGTTAACTTTTGGGTTATTAGTAAATGGATTTTCACATTTTGATCAGATTATAATAATGATAATTACATGAAGTTATAATTAAATCAATTCAAGTTATGTTTATGAATTATTGAATAGATATAAATAAAAACCAAAATGTATTTAATAATTCAAATCGTATGCATAGCCAGTAAAGTAGGCGATTTAATCCTTTTTAATGTTTATGTTTGCCTGAATGCCTCGAAGGAAATATAAATGAAGAAATGTACCCGATATTGAATACGGAAGAATTGTTAGCTCCCTGTCCATAGCGAAAATATAATGAAGCAATGCCGCTTTCTGCACGATAACCAATTTGCATTTCACCAACATAAGTTTTAAATAGATCTCTGGTTGTTAATCCCTGGAATTCCGTTTCAAGTCCGTAAATTTCTGTCATGGAATATTGCAACCCTCCGCCCAACGAAAAGCCGAATTTGCCTGTATTGTCAGTTAAACCTGAAAGTCCGCCAAAATTCATTTTGCATAAAAAGGGAAACGATAATGCTCCTATTCCTTTGAATTCTTTATAACAGAAAGCTGTAATTCCCCAGTTTATCTGCACTTCTCCTGATATAGAAAATTTATTATATCCTAAAAATAATTTTGGTCCTATAATAATATTTGCAATAGCATTACCTGCAGTATGAAGTGTGGTGTCGCCTGCTCTTTCAGGGTTTGTAAAATGTTCATATAAATCTAAACCATAATTGAATCCCATCCTGACCTGCGATTTTACAGGGGAATTTGAAAAAAATGGAATTAAAATTATTGAAATGATAATTATTTTAATCGGTTTCATGCTATGAAATTACAGTAAAACCTAATGGTAATAATGAATCCAAAATTTCAGTTGTGAACATTTTTATTAACTGATGTTACGCAAAATCATTATTTGTATCGAAACAACATTATTTTATTATACCGATTGTATATATGTAATAGTCCAATAAATTGTACTATAACATCTATG
>CAZELC010000312.1:0-3725 GCA_964512865.1 uncultured Bacteroidales bacterium | reverse complement strand
CTATTATCATTATAATCTTTTAGAAAATAAATTTATATGAATAAGAAAAAGAAAAAGATCTTAAGGCGCATATTAATTGCCGTTGCCATAATAGTGATACTTCCCGGATTGTTTTTCGGAGGATTTTATTTGAAATTCAGCCATGAACTTAAAGGAATTAAGGTAATTGAAACCAGAGAAATTACAAAAGACATCTTTGCTGTTAAAGACGACTATGTCAATATGTTTCTGGTAAAAGACAGCAATCAGTATATTGCCATTGATGCAGGAAATGATGTTGATGCGATCTCAAAAGAACTCAATAAACTTAATATTAATCCCGAAAACGTTTCCATAGTTCTGCTGACTCACAGTGATCCTGATCATACTGCAGCATTAAAGCTGTTTAAGAATGCAAAAGTTTATATGGCTGAGGAAGAAGTACACATGTTGAACGGGGACAAACACAAGTTTTTGTGGTTTAAGAATGATATAGGAACAGAGTACACTGCGCTAAAAGATAGTCAGGTATTTATCGCGGGTAAAACTAAAATTGCAGGGATATTAACTCCTGGTCATTCTTCTGGTTCGATGTGTTATCTGATAAACGATAAATATTTATTTACCGGAGATGCGACCGGACTAAAAGATGGGAATATTTCAAAACCTAATGAATTTTTCAGTATGGATATTACAACAGCAACTGCATCTATCAGCAAACTCACCAAATTACCGGATGCTGAATTTATCTTTACGGCACATTACGGGTTTACATCCGATTATAAGAAAGCCGTAAAAGACTGGAAAAATGGCAGATAATAAAGGCTTAATTGCAATAAACTTTATCTTACACTGAGGTCACTGAGAAGGCACGGAGGTTCGCTGAGAAAAGCGAACCTTTATTAATATTCTTCATTATGAATTTTATTAAATCATATTGCTGATTTCTTTTTTAATTTAACTTTACAGGAAAGTGTAGCAGATTAACTTATAAGAAAACTTTATACATTTTTATATTGAAAATGAAAAAGCTCTCATCATTTCAGGAAAAACATCCTAATGGGACAAAATGTTTGTTATGTCCGCATTCCTGCATTATTAAAGAAAATTACAAAGGTATCTGCAGGACAATGATAAATATTAATGGCGAATTACACTCAATATCCTATGGAAATCCATGTGCCATAAATGTTGACCCTATAGAGAAAAAGCCGCTCTTTCATTTCCTGCCAGGAGAAAAAGTGTATTCAATTGCCACAGCAGGATGCAGTTTTTCTTGCATTAACTGTCAGAATTCAGATATTTCGCAATCATCGCCGGAAGATACCGAAAATTTTAAGCTTTCGCCTGAAGATATTATTAACCAGACGATGAAACATGGCACAAAAATGATTGCTTATACTTATACCGAACCATTTGCATTCTATGAATACATGAAAGATACAGCCGGGCTGGCATCTCAAAAAGGGATTAAAAATATTATTATCTCAAACGGTTATATTAACGAATTGCCATTAAGGAAAATTTGCAAATATATTGATGCTGCGAATATAAACCTTAAAGCTTTTGATGATGATATCCATAAAAAAATAACTGGCGGATTGCTGAAACATGTTATAAACACAATTAAAATCATTAAAACAGAAGGAATATGGCTTGAGATAACCAACCTGATAATCCCCACAATGACCGATAACCACGACATGATTAAAAGGATGTGTGACTGGTTATTTGATAATGGCTTTGAAGATGTTCCGCTTCATTTCAGCCGCTTCTACCCTGCTTATAAACTAAAGAATTTATCTTTTACACCTGAAAATATTTTGATTAAAGCACGGGAAACAGCTATGAAAGCCGGAATTAAATATGTTTATATCGGTAATGTTCCCGGCTCTGCTGCTGACAGCACCTATTGTCCGAAATGCAAAAAGATTGTTATTGAAAGGAAAGGGTTTAATGTATTAACGAACAATATTATAAACGGCAGATGTAAGTATTGTGGTGAGAAAATCAGCGGTGTGTGGGAATAGATTTTAAAAAATGAAATCTGTAACAGAATTGAAGTTAATAAGAATTTAGGATAATAATAAACAAAAACGACAGTATATGCAAAAACAAAACTTCAGAAATTGCCTGGTTGCAATATTATTCGCTTTAGCTTTTATTTCTGCTTCAGCGCAGATAAGCAGTAAAAACCCATACGGATTAAAAATCATCTCCGACACAGCAGAATATCACAGATTAATAAAGCAAACACCCGAAAAAACGTTAATTGATATTCAGAAAATAGCCCCGGAAATAAACCTTGATATCAGATATGCAACTTCAGATAATTTTACTAAACAGGTAATTTACAAATCGCCAAAAGCATATTTAAGAAAGCCTGTTGCTGAAGCTTTAGTTAAGATCGAGAGTGAATTAAAAGGTATTGGTCTGGGTTTGAAAATATATGATGCATATCGTCCATACTGTGCAACCCTTAAATTTTATGAAGTATATCCCGACACCAATTTTGTTGCTTCACCTCGTAAAGGCTCCAGGCACAACAGGGGCTGCGCTGTGGATGTATCACTGATTGATCTCAAGACCGGAAAGGAGTTAGAGATGCCAACGCTTTTTGATGATTTTACGGAGAAAGCATCTCAATCATATATGAAACTGTCTGAGAATGCAATAAAAAACAGGAAACTGCTTTCTGAAATAATGACAAAATATGGTTTTGTGAAATACGAACCGGAATGGTGGCATTATGATTTTAAAGGATGGGAGAATTATGAGGTTATGGATATTTCTTTTGAGGAGTTGAGATAATGAGGTTTTTGCGGGTATTTATTCCAAATGAAAGTGAGAATATCGCCTGCCGGCAATATTCTCACTTTCACTCTGACTCTCACTCTGATTTTGCCCCGTTAGGGGCTTTAGCTTGGTAAAAAACTAAGATAAAGAGAGTGTTTTGCACCGTAGGTGCAAAAGCTATTTTGGAGATTGCTATAGTTTTATTATAATAAGGAAATTGTTTTTCTTTCTTCTTCTTTTTGTCATTGCTACAAAAAGAAGCAAAAAAATCTAGTCGAAAATATGCTTCAACGCTCTCTATCTGAAGCTAAGCTAATCTATTCAAAGTAGTCCGTCTCACGACGGAAAGGCCTGCCTATCAGGTAGGCAGGCCCCTTTGAAGATTTGCTAAGCTTCAGATATTCACGCCAAAGCTGGCCCGCATTTTCGACTGGCCAGCACTCTTCTACTTTATCGTACACTGATTAGTCTGCCGAATCGCAATACACGTAGCTAAAGTACTGGTTCTTGCAACAAGTTTTATTGCTATGCAATAATGCAGTTATGTTTTTGTTCTTTGATAGTTTCACTCTGACTCTCACTCTGATTTGCCCCGTTAGGGGCTGTCGCTTGGTAAAAACCATGATAATGATAATGTTTTGCTCCGTAGGTGCAAAAGCTATTATGGAGATTGCTAAAGTTTTATTTTAATAAGGAAATTGTTTTTCTTTTCTTTCTTTTTTGCGTGTCCAAAAAAGAAACAAAAAAAGACATTGTTGCAAAAGGTCCTTTTCGCACAAGGCTGCCCTGAGTTGCATAAATTCCTGCCGAAACTGCGTTTTGCTTGACTTTTTTTAGGATTAATGTTTTTTACTTTTATTGACACAAAACAAGGTTTCTTACGCTCAATCCTTCGCCCTTTATGCAACGCCGGACTTCTTGCAACAAGTTTTATTGCTGCGCAATAATGC
>CAZELC010000311.1:0-3731 GCA_964512865.1 uncultured Bacteroidales bacterium | reverse complement strand
TACCGGCAAATCAGGAGTCATCGTTACCTGACTTCCTACAGAATCACTTAACTGATCATGTGGATTCCACTGGTAATTATAACCACCGCTTACCTGAAGAACAAAAGGGTTCTGAAAACAAACTGTTGTGTCACCCGGTTTAATAACCAAAGGATTTCCCTTAACGTAGATCATTTTTGAAGCGGTATCTGCACAATTACCATTTCGACCAACAACTGTATATTGCTGGCTTATATTTGCCACCACATTAAGATCGCCTGTCGTATTAGGAAAATTTTGCCAGATATATGATGTAGCACCTGAAGCTGTTAGATCAACATAACTGCCATAACAAACAGTATCCGGGGTATTTGAGATAATAACAACATCAGGATATTCATTTACATAAATATTCACAGAATCTGTGAATATTATTTGCCCGCCATAAATTGCATTAAGCATATAATATCCTTCACAAGCTGTTGAAATATTTGGCAAAAAAACACTCTGCCCTGTTGAGTAAAAACCGCACGGGCCGGACCAAAAATATGTATAATTGGGGTTTGGAAAATTAGCAGATAATTTCAAAGTATCGTTCTCACACAGCGAATTGTTTGCAGTTATCATAGCATTTCCACAATCAAGATTATGTGAATTTCCTATCTCAGTAATTGTAGCAACTGCAGGATTATTTGCATAATTTGTAATCATTAACACATAATAGTTTCCCGGAGAAGCATTGGGAATATCACAGTCTTCAACAGCGGATGTTGAGTAACTGCAATCAAGAGAACTACTCAGGTTGTTGCAAAGATTGTCAGGATCTGAAAATGGCCCCCAGCATACAAAATCAATATCCTGATTCATGTCATTTGTAATATGTATGGTAAAGCTTCCAAATGTATTAACCCTAAAATAAAACCAGGTTGGCGATGGTGTTGTCATCAGACAGTTATAATTAGGACCTGTCTCGGCCTGTGGCCCCTGACCGGAACCTGAGCCATCACCATAAAGTGGAAACGTCACCTGATTATCAAGGCATATCAATGTCATTCCTGCGCAGTTTGACGATTGTGAAAAACCAAAATTTATAAAAGAAATAAGAAAAAGTATAAGAGCAGCCCTTTTCATAATAATTTATTTTTACCAAATATAAGAAATCATTCTATATCTACCAAAAAAATTAATATTATTTTTTAAATAAAAAACCTCAACGCTTTTTATAGCTTTGAGGTTTATATTAAGGAGTTATTAACTTGAATGATTACCGCTGTTATTTCTTTTTAGATTTCACCATTTCCTCTGCCATCAAAACTGCATTATAAAGATTTGCAACTCCTCCACTGACACAAAGTTCTGTAAACGGAACTTTTTTCTTAACACCGCCTTCGCTCAAAATTGTTACTTCTTTATCATATTTTACAGCTGATTTAATTATAATATCACGGATCTCAACAGCTGTTAGCTCAGGGTAATAACCACGTAAAACCGCAGCTAATCCTGCTACCACAGGACTTGCCATTGAAGTACCGCTTGCATAACCATATTTATTTCCGGGTTCCAATCCGTAAAGATCAACGCCGGGAGCAAATACATCAACATTTTGTTTTCCGTAATTCGAAAATCCTGCAGCAAGCTCTTCACCCTTTTTTATTGAATTGGCGCCAACAGTTATCCAACTTTTGCAGATAATATTATTGTTTGCATCGCGATTCTCAGGATAATTTGTCACGACATCATTATTTTCAGCATCGTTTCCTGCAGCATGAACAAGTACTACATCTTTTGCATCTACAAGTCTCAAAACCGAATCAACAAAACGTTTCTGAGGAGAATATGATTTCCCGAAACTCATATTGATGACTTTTGCACCATTATTTATAGCATACAATATTCCGTTTGCAACATCTTTATCACGCTCATCACCATCAGGAACAACTCTTACAATCATCAGTTGAACATTTCCTGCAACACCGTTTGCGCCTTTTCCGTTATTGCGAACTGCCCCGATATTTCCGGCCACAAAAGTTCCATGAAATGGATTTGGACCCGCAACATCGCTATTTCCGTAATAAGGGCTTGAATTCACTTCATAATTATCACCTACAATAGTTCTTGGATCAAAGTCAACATTTAACTGATAATTAAACTCATTGCCAAGCTGATCAACATAACCTTTAATTTCCTGAGGGCCGATGCCTCTTTCGATCCATAATATAAGTGTTGAAGCACTGCCGGAAATTTCTTTATCATCTGTTTTTATTCCCTTCAGGTCTTTTATTGTGTATTCCTTTTTCCCAAGAAACTTAACTATAATGCTATCGGCAACATGCATTTTGTTGCTTAATTCAAGAAGCTTTGGGTATTGAGATTTAACTGATTTATACTTAGTATCGTATTTTGATTTTATTTCTTTGAAAAATTTATAGTCAGGATCATCGCTTCCTGTTTTAGGGTCAACATTTTCAAATTTCTTTTTGAGTTTTCTGTAAACACGTGTAAGTTCAAGGTTATCCTGATTTACATTTTCACCTTTAGCGTTTCCGATGAAGTTCCACCCATGTACATCATCAATATATCCGTTATGGTCATCATCAATTCCATTACCTGCAATTTCGCCGGGATTTGTCCATATCACACCTTGAAGATCTTCATGATTGATGTCTGTTCCTCCGTCAATTACAGCAACAACGACAGTTTTGGGAGTTTTACCCTTAAGAAGTTTTTTGTAAGCTTTTTCTGCACTTATTCCAAAGGCTTTGTCAGATTTAACATCCTTATTGTACCAGTCGAGAAGTTTTTTACTGTCTTTTTGTGCAGATAGATTTCCCATGCTGATAAAAAATATCATGCTGAGGATCATGGTTAATTTAAAAAGTCGTTTCATTTTAATGGATTTTCGTTTTGGTTATATGAATAATAATTAATAAAACTTTGTGATAATTGTTTTTTATAAAATTTCATCAAAGATAATTGATTTAAAACAGTTGTTAAAATAAATTCAGCAAACAACTGAATTTCGCCAACAAATGCTTTATGGTAGAGTATAATTAAAACTTCCTTCGCATTAATAATCTATTTGCACATAACAAACCTCAGTTCAATCAATTTGACAATTAATAAAAAAGTTTGTATTTTTGTGATATGAATAGTAGGAATGACATATTATCTAGAATTAAACAAACGATTTACAAATCGGCTCCTGATGCTGAAATTATTTTATATGGCTCAAGAGCCAGAGGAAGTTCAAAAAAGGTTTCTGACTGGGATTTATTAGTTTTGTTAAACTCAAATATTTTATCTTTTGATTTTGAGACAAAACTAATGGATGATTTATATGAAATCGAAATTGACACCGGCGAAGTAATATCTCCATTATTCTACACAAAGACAGATTGGATAGAAAATTATCCAATTACTCCATTGTATGAAAACATACAAAAAGAGGGAATTCATTTATGAAAGAATCAAAGAAAGATTTAATTAAATATAGAATAGAAAGATCGAAGGATACTTACGATGACGCAATAATACTTGCTGAAAAAGGAAAGTGGAATTCCACAATAAACAGGCTTTATTACTCTGCATATTATGCCGTAATGGCACTTTTATTAAATGCTGACTTAAAACCGACCACACATAACGGTGCAAAGTCTAATTTCACACAATATTTTATTAAAACATCAATTATATCAAAAGAATATGGGAAACTATACTCTCAATTATTTACTTGGAGACAAAAGGGTGATTAT
>CAZELC010000310.1:0-3731 GCA_964512865.1 uncultured Bacteroidales bacterium | reverse complement strand
GGTGCAGGTTCAGCACTCGACCGTTGGGGAATGTATCCAAACCAGCAAAATTACGATGAGCTCATGATTTCAAAAGATTATTATGTATATAATATTGTAGATATTGACATTAGCGATAAAAGTTTTAAAATGTACACATTTGCATTTGGTAATTCCGACAAACAAATTAATGGAGAGCTTATAGATTTCATATACCGTAAAATTAACCAGCCGGCTCCGTTAAAACCAATAGGATTATCACCTAATGCACAAACAGGGTTATTACCATTACTTGTTGCATCTGATTATTCAGGAGTTGACAGTTTAATGAGCAGCAAATTTCAGGTAACAGCTACACCAGGTGATTACAGCAGTCCTGTTTTTGAAAAAAGACGCGACTGGACAAATATATACGGCGACAACGGTGCACCTAATTACACTCCGATTGACCTGAATGCCGGTATTGACCTTCGAAGAATGCAACTTACTTCTACATTGACAAACGGTCACCAATACGGATGGAGAGTTGCCTACCGCGACCATAATCAAAAATGGAGCGAATGGTCTGATGAAAAGCTATTTACAGTCAATCAAAGCTTGACTCCTTATACTCAGTTTACTGCGAATTTAACACAAGGTTCTGCGCCGCTTACAGTTTCCTTTACTGATCTTTCTTACCCTGCAGTAAATGCATGGAGCTGGGATTTCAATAATGACGGTATAGCTGAAAGCACCTCACAAGACCCGCAATTTACCTATACATCTCCTGGTTTCTATGCTGTTAAACTAACGACAGCCAACGGTGTCGAGCTTAAAGATTTATATATTAATGTGGAAAATACTGTAAGCATTATAGAAAATAAATCAAACGACATCTTACGTATTAACCCGAATCCTTGTGTATCAAGCACAAATATTGAGTTTTATTTAAAAGAATCAGGTACAATTAAAATGAGCATCTTAGATGTTTCAGGAAAGACAGTAGCTGTTTTGCACGATGGTAAAATAGCTGCCGGAAAACATAATATTACCTGGAAAATCAATTCTTCTTCAGGAGGGAAAATATCTGCAGGTAACTATTTTGTAAAACTTGAATCTGCAAATTTGAATGAAGTAAAGAAAATCATTGTAACTGAAAAATAATATGATGAGCAAACTTATTTCGGTTTTTGCTTTATTGATATTTTCTCTTGGCACTATTGCAGGAAATATTACATCCGACAGTTCTAAAACTGTTACAACACTTTACGCCAATGGCAATAAAATGTCGGTAATAAGCTATAAAAACAAATTAATGAACGGTAAATACCGTACTTTCTACGAAAATGGGAATATTAAAGAAAAAGGTAAATTTGTTGATAATGCTACAAACGGAAAGTGGGAGAAATTTTATGAAAACGGTGAAATCAAGTCAAGAACATTTTATAAAAATGGATTACTTAACGGATCAAACAAAGGATATTTTGAAAATGGAAAGCTAAGCTTTGTTGAATATTATACTTTGGGGAAAAAGACAGGAAAATGGCAATATTTCTATGAGAATGGCAGTATTAGAGAAATTCAGTATTATGAAAATCATAAGAAAGTCGGCACATGGATTTATTACTATGAAACCGGCGAAAAGAAAGGGGAAATAACTTACAACCTTTCAAAAAAATGCGATATATGGAAAGAGTATTATAAATCTGGACAATTACTCAGAGAAACTGCATATTCTGCAAACCTTAGAGATGGAATGGATATTCAGTATTATGAAAATGGACAAGTTTCGGAAAAGCTTAATTTCAAAAACAATAAAAAAGACGGTGAATTCATAAAATACCACAGTAATGGTAAAATTGCAATTTCCGGTCATTATTCAGATAACCAAAAAGCAGGAATTTGGAAGTACTATGATGAGCAGGGGAAATTGTTAAAAGAGGAATAGGTTCTAGTACTTAGTATAAAGAAGAAGTATTTAGTATTAAAAGGCGAAGCAACAACTTCCTGAAATTTTCTATATCTCAGAATAAAGGTTTCGTTCAACTAACAAGTTTATAATCGTTAATTAATAAATCTGCTGACAGATTCAATTTTCTGGTCAATTTGCGGATCATTTCAACTGTTAACTTTCGCTTGCGACTAAGAACCTCAGAAACCCTGCTTTTCCCACCCATTTCATTTACCAGATCAACCTGTTTTAAATGCAGTTCTTCCATTCTTATTTTTATTGCTTCAATTGGATCTGGAGCCTCAATATGATAATGAGCTTTTTCAAATTCATCAATCAATAACCCCAAAATATCTGCCTCATCACTCGCCGGTGTTCCGGCGGCGGCATCAAAAATCTCATCAAGGCGTTCTAAAGCAACCTTGTAATCTGATTCTGTTTTTATTGGTTTTATTTTCATAATTATATGATTTTAAATATTATTAGCATCAATTTTATCGTATTCGTCATGAGTTCCGATGAACTTTATGAAAACCCATTGCTTCTCATAATTTATTTTGGCAATTAATCGGAATGCGTTGCCTTTTATATTGAAAACAATTTTTCCTGATTTAAGAATACTTGCACTTGCATATGTTGCTTTAATATCTTTTGGTGTTTTCCATAGGGAACTTTTCACTGTGTCATACCAAGTCTTCAAATATTGCTCTGTTTCCGGATGTTTTTCCCAGTATTCTTTCAAAGTGCTTTTGGCAAATATTCTTTCCATACTACCAATTGTAATGCAAAGATACAAAAATAATTCGCAATTTGGGAACTTTTGATTGATTTTTTTATTTTATGGTGGTTTCGACAGACTCAACAATTATCATAGTCACTTATCCACCATCAATATGCAGATGATGTTTAAATGATTTTTAATTTAAGTATAATCACCTGATAAATTTTATTTTATTTTTTTCCCATCTTGCAAAACAAATAATTTATTTGTTATATTTGCTGATGTAATATACAGATTATCGAAATTTTAACTCGTTCTTTACAAAATATAAAAAAATTGAAGCGTTAGCTTTTATTCTTGTCTTTGAAATCTCGCAAATTTTTAGACTAACAAGGTATAATAAGTTAATGCTCACGTCAAGGCGTGGGCTTAATTTATCGTGTTAGTCGGGTTTCGCGAGAACCTCAAGGACAGATATGATTACAGTTCCACGCTTTTTTTATATAAAAAAATGACTAAAGAATATAAAACATTATAAACTAAAAGTGAAGTCCAGAAATCACTTAACAAACGGTGCAAAACCGAAAAGCCATAAGAGTAGGAAAGTACATTAATAAAAATATAAATTAAAAATTATGCAAAAAGGTATTGATTATGAGATAAGTGCTGATTCAGCCAGATTTGTTGCAGGTTATATATTTGCAATTCTTGGTGGAATTATAGGGGCTTTTATTGGAGGTAATCTGGCATTTGAGACAGTTACATTACCAGATTTAAGAAAAGTAAAAAAATTTGACAAAACTTCAAGGATGCATGGGATTATTATTTTTATCATTTCTATGGTGGCTTGTGGTATTTGGGGTGTCTTCATTAAATCCATACAGCATTAAACCCTTTACGATTTTTTTGCTTTTGATAATTTTACTGAATTACTATTTTTAACTTTTCAATTTATTAACTTATTTAATGAAAAAGCTAATCTTATCATGTTTTTTTGTTTTTCTATTATTCGAAATAGGCTTTCCACAAAGATTAACAAATTCGACACTTCCAAATAATTGGAAAAGAATTTACATCAAAAATGTTGGAAACTTTGATCTT
>CAZELC010000309.1:0-3756 GCA_964512865.1 uncultured Bacteroidales bacterium | reverse complement strand
GGGTGATGGATGGCTTTTTATTGTTGATCTTGATAAAAATGTAAAGGATTCAATACCAAGAGGATGTGCTGCAGTTTTTTCACCAAATTCCGACTTTATCGCCTTTAAAATTAAACAACCGGAAGATTCAATAAGAAAACTCAAACTTGCCAAAAAGAAAGATGATGATTTGCCAAAAGACTCACTTGGAGTTTATATTCTTACCGACAAGAAAATACTTAAGTACGAAAGAGTTAAATCCTTTAAAGTTCCGGAAAGAAACAATTCAATATTGGCTTTTCTAAACGAGGAGAAAGCTGAAAAAAAAGAATCTAAAGCTGATACATCAAAAATAAAAGCTAATGATAGTACAATTGCAAAAAAGCCCGAACCTAAAAAAGATGCAAAAAAAGACAAAAAGAAGAAACAGACAGGCACCGATCTGAATATTTTGGAACCTTTAAAAAATGATATTAAGAAGTTTGAATTGGTTACTGAATATAATTTTTCTAAAAATGGAAATATACTGGCATTCATTACATTAAAGAAGGATTCAATAGACACTACTTCAGTAAATGTGTACAATACCGGAAAACTTACCAATAAGAAGATCCTTTTCGGTACCGGTATCGCAAAAAAGATCAGTGCTAATGAGGACGGTAACAGAGTTGGTTTTCTTTTTAGCTCTGATACTTCTAAAACAAAGACTTTCAATTTGTATTGCTGGACAGAAAAGAACAATTCTCCAATTATGCTGGTTGATACTACAAGCTCTTCAATGCCAAAAGGATATGCTGTAAGTGATAAATCAGATATCAGCTTTTCTATTGATGGCTCTGTGTTATATTTTGGTACTGCTCCAAAGCCCAAACCTGAACCGAAAGATACCTTGCTGGAGGATGAAAAAGTAAAGGTTGATATTTGGTCATGGACAGATAATCTCCTTCAGTCGCAACAGATCAATGAACTTGAAAATACAAAAAAGAAGACGTGGTCAGCAATATACCGTTTTGACATAAATAAAATGCTCCAGATCGAAAATGATACAATAGAAGATATTTCATATCTTAAAGATAATGTCGATATTGCATTAGCTTATGTAAAGGAACCATTCAGGAAAACAATATCTTGGGTTTCGCCGGAATATTCAAATATTTATGCGGTTAATCTTAAAACCGGGGCCAAGGATCTCGTTTTAAAAATGCAGCAATATAATGCAAGTCTTTCAACTTTTGGCAAATACATTATTTATTATAATGAAAAAGATACAAGCTGGAATACTTATAATATTGGAAATAAGACATATAACTGCATTACAAAAGGCGTAAAAGGCATTTTTTATAATAACGAAGCTGATGAGCCATCTGAGCCAAATCCTTATGGTATTGCAGGTTGGACTTATAACGATGAATTTGTATTAATTTATGACAAACAGAATATCTGGAAATTCGATCCTGAAAATAAAGCTAAACCAATAAATCTTACAAAGAATAAAATTAGTCCGGATTTAGAATTTCGCTATAGACATACTGATAGAGAGATTAGGTATATTGACCAAAACAAGCCAATACTTCTAACTGCGTTTAATAATATTACTAAAGAAGAGGGATTCTATAATTTTAACGTCAAAAAAGCAGAGCTAAAACAGTTGTTTTATGCAAATTATCATTTGCAATTCCTTGTAAAAGCTAAGCATGCAGAAACTATTTTATGGACGAAACAATCTTTTAAAATATATCCGGACCTTATCGTCAGTAAATCAGACTTTAAAGAACCAGTTAGAATTTCTAATGCGAATCCTCAGCAATCAGAATATCTATGGGGAAATGTAGAGTTAGTAAAATGGAAAACACCGGATGGGATTGAACTTGAAGGACTATTGTATAAACCTGAGAATTTTGATATAAACAAGAAATATCCGATGATAGTTTATTTTTATGAGAAAAATTCGGATAATCTTAATTCCCATTGGATTCCGAGTCCAAGCAGATCAATAATAAATCCATCCATTTATTGCAGTAACGGCTATGTAATTTTTATTCCTGATATTAAATATAAAGTTGGTCATCCCGGGAAATCAGCGTTGAATTGCATAAATTCAGGTACAGATTATATTGTTAGTCTGGGATTTGTCGATAAAGACAGGATTGGAATTCAGGGACAAAGCTGGGGTGGTTATCAGGTTGCTTATTTAGTAACACAAACTGATAAGTACAAATGCGCAATGGCAGGAGCTGCAGTTACTGATATGGTAAGCGCTTACGGTGGTATTCGCTGGGAATCCGGCATGAGTCGCATGTTTCAGTATGAAGAGGAGCAGAGCAGGATAGGGGCGACCTTGTGGGAAAAACCTGAACTATATATCGAAAATTCACCGGTCTTCTTTGCTGATAAGGTAAAAACGCCTTTGCTAATGATGAATAATGATAACGATGGAGCAGTTCCATGGTATCAGGGGATTGAGTTTTTTACTGCTTTAAGAAGGCTAAACAAACCTGTATGGATGCTGGTTTATAATGGAGATGCACATAATCTTGAAAAATGGCCGAATAGAATAGACCTCAGTATAAGAATGATGCAGTTCTTTGATCATTACCTTAAAAACGAACCGGCACCTGATTGGATGACAAATGGCGTAAAAGCTATTGATAAAGATAAAAATTGGGGAATTAATCTGCTGAAGCAATAATAATTAAAAAGTCTGCATTTGACAGCCTGCAGCCCACAGTCAGCCAGTTACCAATCACCGATTTACTGAATCCCGATTTACTTAATACCGAATACCAACTCACCGATTACTTAATACCGATTTACTTAATACCGATTTACTTAATACCGATTTACTTAATACCGATTACCAACTCACCGATAACTAATTACTTAATACTGACGGTTTCAGACTGAGGGCTGATAATTAACGTGTTGCTAAAGTTCTGTACTTGCCTGTAAGTTTTCCCATGCCAATAACATGCTTGTCAATTGCATTTAAAACATCATATTTGGGCGCACCGCCGTCAATTGGCAGCATATCATCAAGAGCATAAATGATAAAAACATATCTGTGAACTCCTTCAGGCGGACATGGTCCACTATAACCAATTTTGTTGAAATCGTTCAAGCCCTGCAAAACACCATTGCCAATATCCGGAATGGTCGTAATATTATCATCCAGTGAGCGTTGATCACCAGGAATATTATAAATCAACCAATGCACAAAGAAGTTTGGGTTAACATCGATATCCTGACAAACGATAGCAAAAGCTTTAGTGTTTGCCGGTACGGAATCCCATGCAAGGTCAGGTGAAGTATTGGCGCCTTCGCAGGTAAAGTTGCTGTTTATCATACCGTGATCCATGAATCCTGTACTTGTTAAAAGTATTGTATAAAGGTTTGGCTCTGGTGCAGGTTCAGTTTTTTGTGTTGTACTGAAATCAGGATTGAGCCATAATAAGTTCAATAACAACATTAAATTCAAATAATTTAACATATAATGTATTTTAGATTCAAAATTTATGAATTAAAATTAATATATTTTGAGAAACATGTCAAAAAAATCTGAAATATTATAATTTAGGAATACTAGTATGAGGAAAGGTTGATAGTTTATTTTTTTTGAAGCTATTTAAAGACCGAGTTTCAAAAGTTATTTTTGGTTATAATACTGCATTAATCAATAATAGCAAACATCATAAAACCAATAACATAGAATATTTGTTATTGTCCTATAATTAATATTATGTTAAATAGCAATTTTTAAATAATGGAGGAAATCTCTTC
>CAZELC010000308.1:0-3767 GCA_964512865.1 uncultured Bacteroidales bacterium | reverse complement strand
GGAGAGTTGTCTTCAAACCATTGCGCAGTTTTACTAATGGCTTCAGCTCTTTTTGTGCCTTTAATATCTTTGAAATTGATAACTGATTCCCATGTAGCTCTTAAACCCATCGGATCGCCATAAACTTCTATAAAACCGTTTACAAAATCCACTAATGAGTTTTGATCTTTAACCCATTCAATATTATATTCATCCCATGTTTTAAGGTTACCGCTTTTATAATATTCAATAAGTTTTGAGATAGATAATTTTTGTTGTTGATTTTCTGCAACCGTAAGTGCTTTTTCGAGCCATGAGACTATTTCGCTGATAGCTTTTCCATACATCCCGTCTGTTTTCCATACTTTTTCAACAATATTACCGTTTTCTTTTACGAGCTTTGAGTTCAATCCGTATGAAACGGGAGTAGGGTCGTTTTTCTTTTTCATTGCATTGTAGAATTTTTCAACTTCTTTCTGAGAAAGTCCTTCATAAAAATTACATGCTGATGTTTTAATCATGTCGGTTTTAGGATCCAGATTTATCCTTTTGGGAAATAATTTCGGATCGAAAATAATTGGGATAAGCTTTTCTACAAGCTGCTCAACAGATTCTCCTTTTTCTAAAGGAAATTTGGCATCTTTTGAACCATTAACGAGCTCTTTAAAATATTCTTTGGAAAAATCAGGAATGAATTTATCACCTGAGTAATGATGGTGGATGCCATTGGAAAACCATACGCGTTTGGTGTAAACCATAAACTTATTCCAGTCATCGCTGTTTTTATCTCCTTTATATCCATCGACAATAGCTTCAAGTGTTCTTCTGACAAGAAGATTATATTTGAAATTCTGATCATAAATAATATCTCTTCCGCAAAGTGCTGCCTGACTAAGATAATAAAGCAGCTTTTTCTGGTTCAGACTTAAAGAATCAAACCCGGGAACCTGATATCTCATAATCTTAATATCAGCAAACTGATCTACCTGAAATTTGAAATCAGAAATTGAATCTTTAGTCTGACAGGTCTTTTTCCCACTGCGGTTTCCACATCCGGAAAAACTAAATGCAATCATTGTTGCCATAATTGTAATAATGAATTTGTTTTTCATAATTAATGAGTTTATTTTTTTTTGTTTAATTGCGATTTATTCGGGATTTGGTCTCCCTTTGGGTTTTCCTGTCTTCCACATCTGCTCGGTTTCTTTCTCTTCTTTTTTTAATGCATTAGATATTTCTTTGGATTCTATTATCTTCATATCAGGCTGTCCGCTGTTTACCCAGCAGGTGTACCATATACTTCCAACTGCTTTAACAGCTCTTCTAAGCTTTCTTTCAATCATATTTTTCGATAATCTTATAAACTCCTTTGAATATTCTTCCGAAAACTGCTTTTTCATTATATTCCCTTTGTTCTCGTAGACATATTTTTTGTCATCCGGAAAATTATTTCTTAAGTACTCTTCAATTTTAAAAATAGAATCTACTTCTGCATGACTTTCTTTGACAAGATTCCATGCATATTCCTGAATGTCATTGATATATTCCGCTTTCCCCACAAAGTAATTGTAATTGGCAGCATAAAGCTCCGGTAGTCTGGTTTCCCAAAAGGCATGAATTCCCTTTTGTATAAGTATTTTTCCGTCATAATACTGGCTTGTATGCAAAGGCACTGTAGCATCAGCAATATAATGACCGATATTTGCCGAATAAAATAATATTTTATCCACATCAAGGTCTTTAAAAGCCTGAGTAAGTGTGAACGACATTTTGCTAATCCACCATGGGTTGATGCCATATAACTGAAGTGAGTCTTCAGTGTATTTTTTTACAGCATCTTTCCAATATTTTGGAAGCACTAAAAACGCAGAATCTCCGTAATGTTCAATGTCAATATAATGCTTTACTGCTTCTCCTTCAACACCATGTGACCGTTTGTCAGGGTCAATTGCGTGTTCGGTTATATATTCAATATGCTTTTTGTAAAAACCGATCATCTCCGGGGGCAAAATGAAAATAGCCTGTTTGTTTATAATTTTATGTGAATAAAATCCCCATCCGAATGCATTGGACGAAAGCATCAACACGACTAAAAACAAACTAATATTTCGAAAACACTTTATCATGAAATTATCATTAATATTTTATGGTAAAACAAGTTTTGTGATTTTGCCATTTTTATATACAGGAACTGAACTTAGCTTGTCTGTCTCAAAACAATAGGGAATCACATCTGCAAGCCCCAACTTATGCAACCTGTGCTTGTGCGCACATTTTTCAATATATGCATTCATGTCTTTTTTTGCTAAATTCCATAAATCAATAGATGCAAAAACAGAATCACAGATAGTGCAGAACTTTCCGGATTCAAGAATTTTTTCTGCCAATGCGCCGGCAAATAAAGTGTCTTCAAGGCTGAATCTGTTTTTCCATCCAGAACAAAGAATCAGAACATTTTTTTCGGTGCGGGTAATTAAATCAGCAACTGCAGTAATATTAAGAAAAGAGCCGATAATAACCATATAATTGTCTTTGCCCATCAGCATGGTTTGTGTTCCGTTTGTAGTGCTGTATGCTATTGTTTTTCCCTTTAGCTTTTCATTCAGAAAATCATTAGGAGAGTTTCCGATATCGGCAAATTCGAGAATTTTCCCGTCACGTTCGGCAGCAACAATATATCCTTTCTTTTTATATTCTTTAGCTTCTTCAAGACTGCCAACAGGAATTATCTCTGATATTCCGTAATCAATAGCAGTACAAACCGAAGAAGATGCACGAAGAATATCGACAACAACAACAATGCAGTCTTCAATATTATGATATTTATAAAGTGCAGGTGAGAAGCATGTCTCAACAGATTTTCCGGAGCTTTTCATTAGAATAGTGTTATTAGCTTCAAAATTAATAATTTTTACTGATTAGAAATATCGTAAAATTAATTTTATATCACTGGTTTTTTTCAGAAAGTAATTTTAAAGATTAAGAGTCTGTTTAAAAATTTAAGATAAATTATATATTATATTGATTAACAAAAGCATGTGAATAAAAAGTAAAAAGGCTTTCAGTAACCGATGGATAAATATCTTCAGTTTGTATTAACCAATAAAACAAACGAAAATGAAAACATACCCAAGTGATTTGACTGAAAGCCAGTGGCAAGTTATAGAAAATATTGTAGATTTTAACCAACGAAAGAGGAAATATTGTCTTCGGAATATTATGAATGCGCTTCTTTACATTGCTAAAAGCGGAATACAGTGGCGAATGCTTCCTGTTGATTATGCTCCATGGGAGACGGTTTATTATTACTTTCGTAAATGGAAGAGAGATGGCTTGATTGAAGAGACGCACGATATTCTTGTAGAAAAAGTCAGAATAGGTATTGGCAAAAAGCCTACACCCTCTGTTGGTATTGTTGATAGCCAAAGTGTAAAAGCATGTAATTTTTGCCAAGGAGATATTGGTTATGATGGAGGTAAAAAACTCAAAGGAAGAAAGCGGCACATTGTTGTTGATACACTTGGATTGATTATGGTTATCGTTATTCATGCTGCCAATATTCATGATAGTGTTGGAGCCAAAGCAGTAATGAGATCTTTGAAGGACAGATATCTTACAGGCATTAAAAAGATATTTGCTGATGGAGGTTATCTGGGTGAATTGATTGATTGGGTGATGATCCAGCTTGGATGGACGTTGGAAGTTGTGAAAAGAAATGAAACTGGCACGTTCAAAGTCTTGCCCAAACGCTGGATTGTAGAACGAACTTTTGCTTGGCTTTCTTTTCA
>CAZELC010000307.1:0-3769 GCA_964512865.1 uncultured Bacteroidales bacterium | reverse complement strand
ACATAAATTGTAGTATATAAACGATTTAGGTGGTTTGTGAAAAATTGATAAGTAGTTTTACCAATATGGTTTAGAATAAACACTGAAGTATGAAATTGACTTTAAATAAATATTAAAAATTGATAGTGAAAATGAGGATGTCTCAAAAAAAAATATCCTTTTCTGAGTTTTGATTATAAAGTTTTCCTTTCAGAAAAATGGTAGAATAATAAAGACCGTCTCGTTACTTTTGAGACAGCCTTTATATTATTTCAGAAAATAAGATTATTTCATAAGTGTTATTGTGCCGTTCAATTTGTATTCAATATCATCAATTCCTAAAGCTTCGATAACATAATAATATACACCCTCGCTTGCTTCGGTGCCACTATCAGTTTTTCCATTCCATCCCTGGGATACATCATTCCATTCATATATCTTTTTTCCCCAGCGGTTGAATATAACGCATTTAAAAGTATTTATACTTCCATATTGAACATGGAAATCATCATTAGCACCATCGCTATTAGGTGTAAATACATTTGGTACAATAATGAAAGAAGGGTTGTCTGTTTTAATTGTAAGACTAAAAGTGTCAGCACAGAAATTAGGTGTACCACTATTTACATATAATGTAGCAGTAAAGGTATTAGCAGTTGTATAAATATTTTGCGGATTTTGTAAAGTAGATGTATTTCCATCTCCAAAGTCCCAATAATATGTGTCCGCATCAGCTCCTGTAAATGTAAATTGAACAGTAAGTGGAAGAGTACCCGATAAAGGATTTGCAGAAAAACTTGCATCAAGATTTGTTTCTGTTCCAATTACTGCATTATTTATTTCTGTACAGCCATTGTGGTCGGTAACAGTTAGGCTGTATGAACCTGGAATTAGATCAAAGCAAGTTTGAGTTATTTGCCCATTACTCCATAAATATGTGTATGGTCCAACGCCTCCATTAACATCGGTAGATATTTCACCGTCCTGGCTATTAGGACAAGTTACATCATCCGGATCTAGTGTAATTAAAAGCTCATTTGGTTGAAGAACTTGAGCAAATGTCGATTGAGTACATCCATTTTTATCACTAACAGTAACAGTATAAGTCCCGGCAGGAACATTTAATGCGGTTGCAGTACTTTGTGATGGTGTAGTATTCCATAAATAATTATAACCAGGGCCCGGAGTACCACCTGAAGCAATTACTGTTACACTACCATTGCTTTCCCCGTAACATATTACCGAATCTATATTTGTGATAAGCGCATTTATCTGAGTTGGCTGAAATACTGTATCTGATACGGTATTATTACAACCATTATGATCTGTAACGGTTACAGTATAGATTCCTGCAGGAATATTTGATGCAATGAGTGTTGTTTGGGGAGGAATAGTATTCCATAAGTATGTGCATGGGGGAGTTCCGCCGGCTACGGCGATTGTTATGCTTCCTGTACTTCCTCCATAACATTTTGCAGAATCAACATCTGTAATATTAGTAAACATTTGTGCCGGTTGTGAAAGGTTTGCAGCTAGAACATATGAACAACCATTATGATCTGTAACTGTTACCATGTACGTTCCGGCTGTAAGGTTAGATGCTGTTGGTGTATGTTGAACAGGGGTGGTGTTCCAATTGTAAGTATAAGTTGGGGTCCCTCCGGTTGCTGTTACAGTAAGGCTGCCATTGTTTCCTCCATAGCATTGAATTACTGTAGTATCTGTCATTGATGCAGAAAAAGCAGTCGGTTCAAATACTGTTGCGGTAGCAGTAGCTATACAACTGTTATTATCAGTAACCGTTACAGTGTAAGTTCCACCGGGAAGGTTAGAAGCAGTAGCACTTGATTGAACAGGGTTTGTATTCCAATGATAACTATAACCAGGAGTTCCGCCATTTACAGCAACGCTTATTGAACCATTATTCAATCCATGACAAGAAACAGAATCCAGGTTGGAAACTGTTGCTGTAAGTAGAGGTGGTTGTGTTATAACTATTGTATCATATTTTAAACAAGAAAAACTATCGGTAACGCAAACAATATATGTTCCAGCTGCCAGGCTATCAGCCGTTGGGTATTGACCACCTGCAGGGCTCCATCCATATGTGTATGGCTGTACACCACCAGTAGCAGTAACAGTTGCTGAGCCTTCATACAATCCATAGCAGCTAATAGCTGTATCGGCAGAGGTAATAGCTGCACTTAAATAACTGACATGAACATCAGCAGTCGCATTTTTATTGCCTCCGCAGTTGTCATGAACATTTAATGTATATGTTGTATTTACAGTTGGGAAAACAGTAATTGTAGGTGTAGTGTAACCTCCGGTCCAGGTGTATGAAAATGGAGGATAACCTCCGGTTATCCCTAAATCAACATATATAGGTCCTCCGCTGCATCCATAAAGAGTATTGGAATGGACACTTAATGGTAAATGGTCTTTTATTAAAACAACTATCGTGTCCATTGTAGCGCAAAAAATATTCTGATAGATTATTAAAACAGTGTCTGTTCCTTCAGTAAGTGCATCAACAAAGGGAGAAATCCAGAAACCTGTTGAATCAGCACCGGGTAATAAAACTAAACTATCGGGGATAACTGCATAATCAGTTCCTTCTATTGCATTACCGGCAACAGTATAATGGATTACTGTAGTATCAGTAACAGCCTGACTGAAATTAAAACTTACAATTGCATTATTACAACCTTCAACAGCAGCAGTATCTACATCAGATGTAAAAGTTGTTTCAGTAAAAGAACCATTAGTTCCGAAACTATTTGCTTCAAGAAAAACGCCAGAATCAAATTCGTCATCATTAACATCAGCAATAGCCAGTTTTATGTGATATTTTTGACATGGTGTAACTACGTGCCATGATGTGAAAACTTTTGTGAAACCATCAAACGCTATTGTAGTGCCACCTAAAGCCTCGTTATCTATATATAGAGAAGAATAGGAAAGAGAAGTACATCCGCCTGGAATACCATTTGCTCCCATAGTTCCATTATTTATTGTGTTAATTGCTACAGGTAAAGTTGTGCCAGGGATAAGTGCTAAATTTACAGCGCCATTTTGATAAGGTCCTGAAATTCCGGGTCCGCTTAGAAAAAAACCAAAAACATCATTATATGAAGAACAAACATTTTCAGGGTATTCTTCAGAACCGAATACATAACGAAAACGTATCGTATCAGAAGTGGGTTTAAAATCAAATTCCAGAACACATGCATCTCTTGTTGTATCAGGATTGGTAATTATATTAAGGTCGTCATCACCTGGTAATCCTTTGTGGTTATCCATAAAAAAAGCCACAGGATTACTTATTTCAGAGCATTTGCCTGTGGATAAAATTATACCTTTATTAAGCCCAAGGTTTGTTGTACTGCCATTAGTAAATGAACCATACATTGAACTGGTTCCTTTAGTTATTGTAATATTACTAATATTCACACCTCCGCCTACCAGCACATTCTGTACTAATTGCAAGGGGGTCATCGGTGTGATATTTAGCTGCGCACTTACCTTAAATGAAAAAAATGAAAGCAGTATAAACCCTATTATACCAGTAGTGAAATTAGATAGAGTACTTTTTTTCATAAAAATATTATTAATTAAAATTTAAGTTCAATGTTCCTTTTGTTTTGGAAAACGTTATTTCTGAATGTTCCTGTGCGGAAACAAAGTAAATATTAATCATAGGTATTACACACAAAAAAATATATTGGAAAAAAAATTTCATAAATATTTTAAAATATTTTTGTGGGATAATAATCAATTAAAGTTTGTA
>CAZELC010000306.1:0-3791 GCA_964512865.1 uncultured Bacteroidales bacterium | reverse complement strand
ACAAAAGGCTTATCTGTATTTACTCAAACAGAGCAAATAAATATTAAAGATGCCCGCAGAAGAATTGCAAATAAACTGATTGAAGAAAATAAATTCTGTTTTTAATATTCTTAATTTCTGTTTTATTTAGTAATTAGTTATTTTTGTGAGCGATATTAATTGGAAATCATTAACATTTGCTTTATGAATAACTATTATTTTAAAACCATTCTGGCATTCAGTTGCTTCATATTTTTACTTAATTCGATTGTTTTTTCGCAGTGGAAACCTACCAACGGTCCATTTAGTGGTTCGATACATTCTGTTATTGTCAGCGATGGTGAGATAATTGTTGGAACTAGTGCAATTTATAAATCAAATGACAACGGGAAAACCTGGTTTGTAAGTAACAATGGAATGGGAGGAACTGTTACCGCAATTCGAGGTTTGGTGAAGTCAGGAACAAATTTGGTAGCAGGTACTGATGCAGGAGCTTTCTATTCGACAGATAACGGAAATAACTGGACAATTTGTGCTGGTACAACAAGTCTGAATATTTGGTGCATTATTACTAAAGGCAGTAATGTTTTTTTATCAACAATATTTGACAATGGACTTTACAAGTCAACAAACAATGGGGTAACATGGTTTGCCATAAATACAGGTATTACCACGCCTCTTGTTGATATGAGGTCTCTGGCAGTAAAAGGAACTGATCTATATGCAGGCTCTGATGGACATGGAATTTTTAAGTCAACAGACGATGGTGCTCATTGGTCAACAGTGAACAACGGACTACCTGGTAGTTATTATTCAGTTAGCGCCTTAGCAGTAGTTGGAAATAATATTTTAGCAGGTACTTACGGAGCAGGAGTTTATAAATCTACTAATGATGGTGGACTTTGGAGTGCTGTGAATAATGGTATTTCTAACTCAGATGATATAATGGGCATGGGTGTAAATGGGTCAACAATATATGCAAGTACCATAACCGGCATATTATATAAAACAAATGATTTTACAAACTGGAACTCCACATCTATTGGCAATTTCACACCCACAAGATTCGAATCATTTTATTCAACAGGAAGCGAATTTTATGTTGGAAGTACAGTCGGAGGATCATCAGGAGAAAAATCTTATGGTTTATTTAAAACAACTGATGATGGAACTTCATGGCAACAGATAGGAATAACAGATTATCCGGTTTCTAAAATTGAAGTTTCGGGAAATAATATTATGGCAGGCACTGATGATATATCAGGCAATTCAGCAAGAATTTCCTTATTTAAAACAACCGAATCAGATTCACTTTGGACATATAATTTGGGTGGATTTGCCGGATTCAATATTACTGCTTTAAAGGCGAATGGGGCAATTGTCTATCTATTTTCAGATGATGGTCCCGGGCAAAGTCAAGTATATCGTTCAACAAATAATGGAGCTAACTGGACAAGCACAGGCTTTGGTGTTTTGTACAGCAATATTGTGGATTTTGCTATTGCAGGGACTATCATCTATGCAGCTGACAATTCATCTTATTATTCTTCTCATGTTATGGTAAGTTCGGACAATGGTGGAACCTGGACTGATGTCAATAACGGGTTGCCTGGTTCCGGTCATAGCGTTTATGCTCTTGCCTTGAAAGGTACCTTATTATTTGCAGCGACAGATGTCGGGATATTTAAGAATACAGTGGGTACAAACAACTGGACTGCAGTGAATAGCGGGTTAACAAATCTGGTCATTAAGTCAATATATTTGGCAGGAACAACTTTATATGCAGGAACACAGGGGAGTGGAATTTATAAGTCGGATAATGATGGAGGCATTTGGACAGAAGTTAATAACGGGATTCCTTTATACACAAATGTAACGTCTTTTGCTTCTTCAGGCAACAGTGTATTTGCAGGCACTGATAATGGCGTTTATTCAACCGGAAATGATGGAGCTAACTGGGCAAATGTTAATACCGGTCTTATAGATACTACAATCACTGTTCTTAAAGCCAGTGATAATTATCTGTGGGCTGGAACATTCAGCCATGGAGTTTGGCGAAGGTTGATTTCTGATATTCCTGTACCATCTGGAATTGCAGATCCTGAGGAACGATTACAATACAGCGTATATCCTAATCCATCAAATGATTTCATTCATATAAGTGTTCCATATCTTGACCCTGAAAATTCGGGTAAAATAATCATCTATGATATTACCGGCAGAATTATAATTGAAAAGCCTATTGTAGAAAATGAATTTAAAATTGATGTAAGTATTTTAAATAGTGGTGTTTATATTGTAAATATTGCTGAAATTTCAGCTTCAAAAACATTTAAATTTATTAAAAAGTAGTTTCTATATGGATAAATTCATGAAGGTAGCAATTGATCAGGCTGTTAAAAGTAAAAGCGAAGGTGGAATTCCAATTGGGGCAGTTCTTGTAAAAAATGGTGAAATTGTAGGACGCGGACATAATCAAAGAGTTCAAAAAGGTGATCCTATTATGCATGCGGAGATTAACTGCCTTCAGAATGCTGGAAGAATTGGAAATTATAAAGACACTGTCCTTTATTCCACATTAAGTCCTTGCTACCTTTGTTCAGGAGCAGCCGTGCAATTCGGTATAAAAAAAGTTGTGATCGGCGAATCAGAAACTTTTCCCGGTGCCAAAGAATTTTTGCAATCACATGGAATTGAAGTTGTTGATCTCGACCTTAAAGAATGCAAAGACCTGATGTACGAATTTATCGAAAAATTCCCGAAATTATGGAATGAAGATATAGGTGAAGATTAAAAATATTTTTCAATATCCTGAAATTTAACTAATTTTATCCTCAAAGTTTTATCCTTTGGGGATTTTTTAATTTTATTTTATGAAAAGAAATATTTTATTATTTACCGCTTTTGTTTTTTTCTGCCTTCCTGTTTTTTCTGCAAATTATATTGTAACCACAACAGCTGATGCTGGTGCAGGCTCGCTAAGAGCAGCAATGACATCTGCTAATAGTGGTGCCGGCATTAATAATATCACATTTGATATTCCTGTTTCAGATCCGGGATATAATTCAGTAACAGGCATTTGGACAATAAACCTTTTAAGCGCTTTACCATATATAGCAAACCTTTCCGGAGGATCGGTCATTATTGATGCTACAACGCAAGGAAACAAAACTTCTTTAATTTCACCGAAAATTTATCTTAACGGTAATGGAGCAATCCAGTATGGTTTTATTATGGGTACATCAGGTAATACTATCAAAGGATTTATTATTGGAAATTTCTCTGTTGCCGGAGTCGGTATTGACGGAACTTACGGAGCCACAAATAACTCAATAATAAATTGTTGGGTTGGCGTTGACCATAGCGGAAATGCTGCAGTGCCGAATAATTATGGAATTGGCATTCAGAATGGGGCTACAAATACCAAAATAACCAATTGCCTTGTGTCTGGTAATTTCAACGCCGGCATTGCAATGAATAATTGCAGTTCGGTTACTGTCACTGGTTGCAGAATTGGCACAAATGCTTCTGCTACAGATTCGCTCCCAAACCTTCAGGGAATTGCAATAAATAACTCTTATGGCAATATTATAGGAGGTAATGTTGAATACTCAACCAGAAATATTATCAGTGGAAACACTGATGGCGGTGTTGTAATAAATGGTACAGGTTCTTATAATAATACTCTGTTCGGGAACTTTATCGGAACTGATATCACAGGATCAACAAGAATTGATAACGGAAATGGTGTTGTTATAATGAATTCGGGTAATAATACAATTGGTGGTCACACTGCATTAGAAAGAAATATT
>CAZELC010000305.1:0-3808 GCA_964512865.1 uncultured Bacteroidales bacterium | reverse complement strand
ATGAGAGTCTGTTTCATATAAATCATTAAAACCATATAATTAATTGAACAAAATTAATCATATTTCTCATTTTTAATAAATTGAAAAGCACATTAACTTCAGAAAAAAAATTACAAGTTTTTAAGAAAAATGTTAAAAGGATCATTAAAATCAGATAAAATATTTTTTTAAAAAAATATTTTTTCGTTAATTTGTAGTTACTTATAACAATACTTTTTTCAAATGAAAAACTACCATTCCCCTTGCTTCAAATTATTGACACTTGTTCTATTAATACTTAGATTTTCGGCATATTCTCAGGACAATATTCAATCATGGACAGCAAAATTTGACTATTCGCGGGCTTTTATAAAGAATTTTGGTCAATTTGATAACACATCAATAAAAGAAAAAGTCCTATTTGCGGTGGATAATGGCTCAACAATGATATATTTCACTAAAAGAGGAATCAGGTTTTCTTTTCTTCAAAGATGGGCAAAAATGACCCCTGAAGAAAAAAAAATCAGAAAACAGAATAGAAAAACTTTTGAAGATTGGAAACAATTGGAGATAGACGAAAAAAAGATGGATTTTAAAACAGATATCGTTGACTTGACATATCAGGGCGGCAATCCTAATGTAAAAATAATTGAAACAGAAGAGACCAGTGATTATCACAGTTACAATGTTAAACAAAAAGACGGCAGTTGCAAGAATATTAATAATATAAAGGCATTCAAGAAGATCACATATAAAAACATTTATCCAAAAATTGATATTGAGTTTACCTGTCATCCGGAGAATGGAATTAAATATACAATTATTGTACACCCAGGAGCCGACATTAATAGATTTAAAATGACTTATTCTGCAAATTGCGTTTTAAATAAAGACGGCGATTTACAAATAGGAACTAAATTCGGTGATATAGTTGATCACTCACCTGTATCTTATTTACAAAATGATAATTCGAAAGTTGTCCCTTCAAAATTTAAAATTGATGGTAAGACTATTTCTTTTGAGACAGGGTTTTATGATAATTCTAAAACATTGATTATTGATCCTTGGGTACAAACACCAATAATGTCTAATTCAAATGGAGTATGGGAGTGCGAAAAAGATGGTGCCGGTAATGTTTATCTTATTGGTGGAGATATGCCGATGAAACTCCTGAAGTATAATGCTGCCGGTACGATCCAATGGACATATAACACTCCTTATGATACCGCCAATTATTGGCTGGGAACATTTGTTACCGATAATGCGGGCGACAGTTATGTCACTTCAGGTTCTGTTGCAAATCTTCAAAAAATAAATTCATCAGGTTCAGTAGTTTGGACAAGTAATCCTCCACTTCTTAATAGTGATGAGTATTGGAATATTGCATTCAATTGTGATCAAACTAAGCTTATTATTGGAGGAACAACGGGTAATATGTTAAGTCTTCAGGGGGCTATTTTCGACATTAATACAAGCAATGGAGCTGTAAACAGCGTTCAGATTGTTGGTAGTGGTAATATGTTCGGTATTCCCCCAATTATTGAGGAAGTCAGATCGATTTCGTCTTGCAGGAATGCGAGGTATTATTTTCTAACGTTAGATACAATTGGTTGTATTGATCAGAATTTTGGCGGTTGCTCAACATCTCCTTTAATATTTCGAGAAAACAGTGGTTATTCTTTAGGTTATAAATGTGAAAATTACCGTCCGAATAACGGAAATGGTTGTATAATGGCAATCAGGGCGAATAGATATTTTGTATATACTCAAAACGGAACAGATATTCAAAAACGCTCACTTATTGATGGTTCAGTACTTGCTACAGCTCCAATTCCCGGTGGAATTTCCACATCTTTTTTAGGAAGGTTTCAGGTTGGTAACAGCGGTCTTGAAATTGACTCATGTGGAAATTTATACGTTGGTTCCGGAAATGCAATTATTAAGTACGATGAAAATCTTAATATTATTACTTCTATCAGCACACCTTACAAAGTTTCTGATGTTGCAGTGAGCACAAATGGAAATGTTATATTCTGCGGTACCACAGGAACAAATTCGAATACAACAAGAACAGGTTATATTCAATCAGCAAATATGTCAGCCTGTAATCCTTTAGCTTTATACTGCTGTGATGCTAATATTTGTCCGGCAGGTCCGTATTGTGATACAGATCCAGCTGTAACACTTTCATCTTCAACACCTGGCGGAGTATGGAGCGGAACAGGAATTACTGATCCGGTTAATGGTGTTTTTGACCCAGTAGCTGCCGGTGACGGTGTTCATGTAATTGTTTATACTTTGCCATGTGGTTCAGATTCTACTTATATTGTTGTTAATAATTGTGGCGGATGCCCTACAATAATACCGATAATAACAAACTGGACTGATATTTCATGCGGAGTACCAACAGGAATGTTTACAGCAGAAGGTACAGGTGGAATAAGCCCATATAATTATGTTTTACTTAACAGCTCAGGCGGGACAGTTGCAACGTTTACAAATGTTTATGGCCCTCAAGATTTTACCGGACTTGCGGCAGACGTATATACTTTAAACATAACAGACTCTATTCTTTGTCCCGGAACAATATCAATTACCATATTGCAGACAAATACTCTTGCGATTAACCTTACACCTACAAATGAAGGTTGCCCCGGAAGTTGTACAGGTCAGATAACATCAGCTGTTACTGGAAGCACAGGACCTTTCACCTATATATGGAGTAATAGTGAAACAAGTGCAGATATCTCTAATTTATGTTCCGGAAATTATGCTGTAACTATAACAGAGGTATCCGGAGCATGCAGTGGAACTGCAAGTGCAGCAATTACCTCTTCAGTAAATCTTCAGATGAGCATAGTTTCGATATCTGCTGATATATGCGGACAAGGTAATGGTTCTGCGACCATAGCAGTTTCCGGTGGTAGCGGGAATTACACATATTCATGGAGTACAACTCCACCACAAACAACATCAACCATCTCGAATGTTGTAAGCGGAACTTATACAGTAACAATAAACGATGCCACATTACCAAACTGCCAGATAACTGGTTCTGTGACAATACCTGTTTCAGGTTCATTAACTCTTACAACATCTCACAAAGATGAGTCGTGTGATTTAAGAGATGGAACTGCAACTGTTCATGTTGTTGGTTCTTATACAGGACATTTCAGCTATCAATGGTCAACATCACCAGCTGATACAACTGACTCAATTTCAGGTTTAGGTGCAGGGATGTATTATGTGACTGTTTCCACCGGAAGTTGTTCTGCTACGGCAGGTATTGGTATAAATAATATTCCAGGACCTGAAGCGGCTTTCAATGCACATCCGAATCCAACGACTTTATTAGATCCGGTAATATTCTTTAACGATCAGACATTTCCTTATGCTTCTCATTGGTACTGGACATTCGGAGATGATTCAACATCTTGTTTACAAAATCCCTCACATCACTATCAAGACAGTGGTATTTTCATTGTAAGGTTAATTATATCAGATGATATGGGATGTACAGATACTACTTACAGGACAATTATTATAAATGATTTTTTCACATTCTATATTCCTAATGCGTTTTCTCCTAACGGTGACGGGAAAAATGAAGTTTTCTTACCTTATGGGAATAATGATTTTATTAAAGAAGAAGATTACTATATGTATATTTATGACAGATGGGGAAAACTGATGTTTTTAACAACACATATCAATGAAGGTTGGAATGGAAGACTTAACAATGAAGGCGATCTTACTACAGTAGTTCAAGGTATATATACTTATATTATTTTCATAAAAGACAGAGAAAACATAAAGCATGTTTATAAAT
>CAZELC010000304.1:0-3808 GCA_964512865.1 uncultured Bacteroidales bacterium | reverse complement strand
CTTCGCATGAGTTTTGATTTTTCCTGATCATTTCATAAGCAACTCCTCTGTTAAGATATGCATATCCGTATTTTGGGTCAAGTTCTATTGCTTTTGTAAAATCGGCAATTGCCTCTTCATATTTCCTTTGTTTATATTTGGCATTAGCTCTATTATTATAAGCAAATGCATAATCGGGTTTTATTTTTATAGCTTCATCGTAATCAGCAACTGAAAGATCGTACTTTTCCATATCAAAATATGTGCTGCCACGATTATTATATGCAATGTAATAGTCAGGCTTAACTTTAATTGCAGCGGTATAATCTTCAATAGCGCCCTGCATATCTTTTAGTTTTTTCTTTACGCTACCCGAGTTATTGAAAGCGAAAGCAAGGTTTGGATTAAGTCTGGAAGCCATTTTATAATCGTCAAGTGCAGATTGATATTGCTCAAGTTTATATTTGGCGCTTCCCCTGTCGTTATATGCATAAGCATAATCAGATTTAATTTGAATAGCCAGGGTGAAATCTCCAATGGCAAGATCGTAATCTCCTTTTTCAAACCTTATATCTCCTCTGTAATAGTATGCCTGTGCATAATTCGCGTCCAGCTTAATTGCTTTCGAGTAGTCGGCAAAAGCAGAATCATTAAGATTAAGTTCATCATTTGCTCTTCCTCTGTTAAAAAAGGCCTTTGCAGATGGATTAAGCGATATAGTTTTTGTAAAATCAGATAATGATCCTTGATAGTCTTTTAACTCAATTTTAACAATACCTCTGTTAAACAACGCTTTGTCAAAATCAGCTTTGATAGAAATTGCTTCATCAAATTTCTTTAACGCTTCCTGCATATTGTTTTCGTCAAAGAATTTTATTCCTTCATTATAAAGCTTTTCCGCCTTTTGGTCATCTCCGGCATAAGTGAGAGTATCACCTTTGGATTTTACTTTTTCTTCCACCTTATTATTTTGAGCTATCATGCTAATGCTCAAAAACATAACAACAAATATCAATAATGGTTTTTTCATAAGAAATTTGTTTATATTGATTTATCTTTTGCAAATATAAAAAAAAGATAATGCGAAGTACATTTTTTTGTTTTTTTTTAAGATTAAAAACAAAAGTACAGATCGGCAATGGTAAAAAGCGCATAAATCACGCTTGCCAGGCCATTTAGAGTTCCGAAAGCAATATTCAGCCTTTTTAAATCATCGTGTTTAACAATGAAATGTTGATAACAAAGCAATATATTAAAAATAAAAGCACCTATCCAGTAAAGTATCTGGTTTCCTCCAATCAATCCTATCATCACAGTAAGAAAAATACAAACAATGTGAATAATCCATGACAAGGAAAGGGCATTTTTTATTCCCATCCTCGCAGGGATTGAATGTAGTTTATTTTGTCTATCAAATTTTTCATCCTGAAGAGAATAAATAATATCAAAACCTCCAACCCACAATAACACTAGTAATGAAACCAACAAGGGCAATAAAGCAAAGCTGCCTTTAACAGCCAGATAAGCACCTATTGGAGCAAGCGATAATCCCAGGCCAAGTATGAAATGCGACATTGAGGTAAATCGCTTTGTATAACTGTAAAATAATACTACAAATATCGCAACCGGAGAAAGAAAAAAGCATATCTTATTAATAAAAAAAGTTGTTGTAATAAATGCGCAAACATTGATTGTCATGAAAAAAAATGCTTTTTTAGGGCTAATTATTTTTTGAGGGATTTCCCGATTTTCCGTTCTGGGATTTTTTGCATCTATGTCTCTGTCTATATAGCGATTAAATGCCATTGCAGATGTTCTTGCAAATATCATTGATAACAACACAAGCAAAAGCAGCGTATAATCAAGATAAAAATCATTTTCTGAAACTGCAATAAAAAATCCCACAAAAGCGAAGGGGAGCGCAAAAATGGTATGACTGAACTTCACCAGCGATAAGTAGTTGCCAAATTTAGTAGAAAATTCTTTCATTATTTTTATAGCTTATTGCGAAGTTTAACAAGTGTAATACCGTCTCCACCATTCTCAAGTATTTCATCCTTAAACGATTCAACATCGTGCATTAATCGCAAATACTCACGGATAATTTTTCTAAGAACTCCATTGCCTTTTCCGTGCAAAATGCTTATTTCATAAAAACCAACCAATAGAGCATCATCTATGTATTTTTGAATGATTGGGATAATCTCATCGGCACGGCAACCCCTGACATCAATTCTGGTACTAAAATTAACTGCTTTTTCGTTAATTTCATTTATTATTTTGCCATATTTATCTGATTTTTTTTTCTTCAACGGGATATCAGTAATTTTAATCAGATTTACAAATGGTATTTTCAAAGTTAAATATTCGGTTGCAACAGTAGCAATAGTATTGTTTATTTCGGTTATTTCACCAAATATTTCCTGATCTTTAAGTTTAACTTTATCACCTATGTTGAATGATATACTCTTGATTATTTTGTATTCATTTTTTTCTTCCTTAATATTTCTTTTACTTGGGGAATTTATTTTATTATCGGCAGTTGAATTTATTTTCTTTTTTTCAAAGCTTGTGATTTTTTCTCTTGCTTGTTTAGTTATTTCTTTATCCGCAGTTGACTCTTTAATTGATTTTATTGTGCTTTCTATCAGGCGGTTTGCCTCAGAAATTAGATTTTGTGCTTCAATTTTTGCTTTTTTTATAATCTCCGTTTTCTTTGACTCCAGCTCATTAATTTTATTCTGATATTTATCAATCATTTCAGCGAGAAAGTCATCTGCCACCTTAATTTCATCCTGCTTCTTTTTTATTTCAAGCTTATCTGTTTCCATTTGCTGAAGCTGTCTGTCGAAATCCAAATGATTCTTCCCAATTTTATCAGCAGCCATTTTCAGAATATCGCCAGGAAATCCAATGTTTCCAGCTATTTCAAAAGCAAATGAGCTTCCGGGATTACCTTGTTTTAGTTTAAATAATGGTTTAAGGTTTTTAAGGTCGTATAGCATAGCAGCATTTCCAATAGAATTATTTTTTGCTGCCATAAGCTTGATATTGGTATAATGTGTTGTAATAATTCCAGTTACATTTTTCAAAATAAGTTTTTCAATAATCGATTCTGCAATAGCACCACCAAGTTGAGGTTCTGTACCGGCTCCCATTTCATCAATCAGAAAAAGAGAACCAAAGTCTGCTTTTTCAACAAGGTGTTTCATATTAAGAAGATGTGAACTGTAAGTACTCAGATTGTTTTCTATTGATTGTTCGTCACCAATTTCAATAAATATATCTTTAAAAATTCCTGCTTCAGAATATTCTTTAACGGTTGATAATAATCCGCACTGCAACATATACTGTATCAATCCGACAGATTTAAGAACTACTGACTTTCCACCGGCATTAGGGCCGGAAATAACAAGGATTTTCTTTTCTTCACCAATAAATATATCAAATGGAACTACATTTTTACCCGTTTTTTTAAATAAAAGATAAAGTATTGGATTATATGCTGTATACCAGTTAATTATTGGCTTATCAAAAATAAGTGGTTTAAAAGCACCAAGTTCAATAGAGAGAGTAGCTTTAGCGCGCAAAAAATCAAAAAAGCCTAAAACCTTGTAGGAGCCAACCATCTCAGGAATAAAAGGGCGTAATTCACTTGTAAATAAGGTTAAAATATTGACGATTTCTCTTTTCTCTTCATTTTCAAGATCTCTAAGGTCGTTATTTAGTTCAAGTATCTCAGTTGGTTCAATAAAAACTGTCTGACCTGTGGCAGATTCATCATGAACAAATCCTTTAAGTTTTCTTTTATTTGATGCAGGCACCGGTA
>CAZELC010000303.1:0-3821 GCA_964512865.1 uncultured Bacteroidales bacterium | reverse complement strand
ATATTTATGGCATGGGTGATTTATATGAAGAACTAAAAGAGAAATCAGCGCCTTACGAAAACATATTCCTTAGAGGTAATGCAACAGCCGAGATGGTACCAAATCTTCTAAATGAAACTGCTTTTGGGATAATCCCGTTAAGAAATATAAAATTAAACCATTCTACCTGTCCGATAAAACTTTTCGACTACTGGTGCACAAAAAAAGCTGTGATTGCTACTCCCATGAATGAGATAAAAGCTGTTGCAGAAGATAATGTTTTATACGCTAAGGATAAAAACGAATTTATTAATAATATTAAGAAGCTGCTTGACAATAAGGAGATGCGAGATGATTATGGAAAAAAAGGATTTGAACTTATTATCTCCACTTATAATTATGATAAAATTAGCGACCGATTTTTAAATATACTTGAACAGTGATTTATACTTCAATTATAATAATTTTGTAGAAAAACTGGAAGATTGGAAAAAAATAATAATGGAACTAAAAGCGTATTTATTACAACTAATGGTTGTAACCGACGGCTGCTTGATGCATCACGGCTGATAGACTATTTCAGGATAAATGGTTATAATATTGCCAATTCCTCTGCAGATGCTGATTATATTTTTTTGTTCGCCAGTTCACTTAATAATGTACGAGTTAAAGAATCTGTCAAACTTATTGAAAACTATTTAAAACAAAAAGGAGAACTAATAGTTTTGGGGTGTTTACCTGCTGCTGCTCCGACTTTATTCAGAAAGAAATTTTCGGGAAAAGCTTTAACTATTAAAGATTTAAATAAGATTGGTGCATTTTTTCCGGAATTTAAAGTTGATTATTCTGATATCCCCGAAAAAAATATTCCTTTATCTAAAAATGTTCTGAATAATGGGATACGTTTTAAAATGTTCATGCACAGAACCATGCTTTATCTTTCTTCACCTGTATTGATAAAGGAAAAGATTTATTCAATAATTAACAAAGAAAAGGAAGAGAATTATAATACATGCTTTTTATGGCTTAGCAGAGGTTGCCCTAATCAGTGTGCATTTTGCTCAGAAAGAAAGGCAGTTGGCGATTTGAAAAGCAGAACAGCAGCATCTGTTCTTATTGAATACAAACATTTGCTGGATGAAGGTAAACGCGAATTTGAACTAATCGGTGATGATATCGGCTCTTATGGCACCGAAATAGGTACAAATCTTCCTGAGCTTCTTAATGAGATGTCGGAAATTGATAAAGGATTGGAAATTAGATGGATAATTAAACATCTTCACCCAAAATTTCTTATCAGATATAAAAATGAACTGATAAAGTACACACTTAACGGTAAAGTGAAAGAAATAATATGCTCCTTTCAGAGCGGAAGTAACCGTATTCTGACATTGATGAACAGAAACCACACTATTGAAGAAGTTATTGATACTATTACTTTTTTCAGGAATGCTAATCCTGAACTTAAATTTGCAACAAATATTATTGCAGGTTTTCCTACTGAAACCGAAGAAGAATTTGATAAAACACTGGAAGTGCTTAAACTGCTTAATTTTGACAGAGTTCACCTTATTAAGTACTTTGATGCTGAAGGTACAGATTCATTTGATCTAAGACCTAAAATTGACGATGAAATCATCAACAACCGAATTAAAAGAGCTAAAAAATATTTAAAAAAGAATAGAATTTTTTATCAATCCAGAGACTGATATTTTGGAATATCGTAAAAAAATATTGATTCTTAATGCGCAAAACACGTTTAACAACGGTTCGTTTATGCTGCTTATAAACTTTATTTATTATTTTTCTATTGCATCCGAAATAAAGTACAGGTTTTTTATCGAAATGCAGTCGGATGATGATTTTCAAAGACTTAAAAAGCAATTACCTGCTGATATTGATTTGGTTAACCTTGGATTAAATATAAATTCGAGGGCAAGCAATAATTTTTTCGGAAAACTTGGCACTCTTTTCAGAAAGCTTTTTTTGGACCCGAGATATTTCAAAATGATTGGAATTTCAGCTGTTGTGATCCTTGGCGGTGATGACCTTAGCGAATATTATAAAGGATGGAAGGTAGCATCTGATTTGTACAGAATTAAAAGATATTCAGGAAAAATACCTGTTTATCTGGTCGGTCAGACTATTGGCCCATTTTACTCATGGAGAATTGGATTTGCAAAAAAATGTCTGAAAAATGTCAGCATATACTTCAGAGATAAGATATCCATGTTAAACTATCAGCAAAATATTAAAGCCGGTTTTGCAATGCTTGGTGCCGACCTTGCTGTTCTTGATTTACCTTTAAAAAATATAGGATTTGAGGTTTCCGAAAAATTAAATCTGAAAGAAAATATGTATATAACCATAGTTCCTTCAGGTTTTTCAGAACTATACACCTCCAACAAAGAAGGTTATATCTTAAAATGGAAAGATATTATTAATGATTTGCTCGAAAACGAAAATCTAAAAGATAAAATGCTCCTTTTTCTTCCTCATGTAACTTGGCCTGAAGATGACAGAGCTGTAATAAAAGAAATAATAGATACCGCACGGGAATATTCACAGCGTATTGTTTTTGAAGATAAAGAATATACTCCTGAAATTGCCCGATACCTTATTGGTAACTCTTATTTTATCATTTCAGGAAGGATGCATCCTGCAGTTTCTGCTTTTCAGCAGAAAAAACCGGCAATAACTATGGCTTATAGTTTGAAATTTTCTGGCGTGGTAGGAGAGGCATTCGGATTGAGCGACCTGATAATCGAATGTGATTCGGATAAGGCATGGAAAAACTCTGATATTGTTGTTATGCTAAATGATAAGGTGAAACTGCTATATAATAACTATTCAAAATTTATTGACATAATTGAAGAAAACCTAGAATTACAAAAACAACTTGCACAAAAACAAATAAATGACATTGCAGCTAAGATCAATATTTGACCGTGTACTAAAGACAGAACGTTCGCTTTCCATTACAACAAAAATTGGTTGCGTAAATAATTGTTCTTATTGCCCACAGGCAGTTTTTGTAAAAGCATACAGGCAAAGATCAGATATTACAATGATGTCGTCAGAAATGTTTAAAACATGTATTGACAAGGTACCGCAGCGAATAATTATATGCTTTGCCGGATTTTGTGAACCATGGCTTAACCCTGATTGCACCGAAATGCTTCTTTATACAAATAAAAAAGGAAATCTGATAAGAGTAAACACTACACTTATTGGAATCACAGCTAAAGATATTGATGCTTTCAGTAAGGTTCAATTCAGGAATTTTGCTGTTCATCTGCCTGATAATCTTGGATATTCAAAAATTAAAGTAGACGATCATTATCTTGAAATGATTGACAGACTTGCCTTTTCTGGAATTCATAATATTATGTGGAAATTTCATAAAACATCCCCTGAAGTCACAATTAAACCTGAAGTATCACAAATATTAAAGAAACACCGTATTAATGTTAAAAACTTTGGACTCAGCAACAGAGCCGGAAATATTATTTTTTCTGATGAAAAAGAAATAATCAGGAAAAGTGGAATTATAAAAAAATGCCTCGACTTTCACCACAATGTTCTTTTCCCAAATGGCGATATCGGCTTATGTCACATGGACTGGCAGCTTAAGCATATAATCGGAAATTTGCACGACAATGATTTTGATTCTATATATAAAAGCAAAGGCTTTAAAAATGTTTTAAATGGTCTTAATGACGATAATATTGACCTTAACTGTCGCTTTTGTGAGAAATCGGTAATTAAACAATCTTACTGATAATGCAGGATAAAATACACAAAATAGTTTTTGAACTGCGAAATTCAGTGATGGCTGACCT
>CAZELC010000302.1:0-3823 GCA_964512865.1 uncultured Bacteroidales bacterium | reverse complement strand
CATATTTATAAGGATAAACCGGAATAATATCAGATGACTTAATCAGCAGTGTTACCTCTGTCGTATTATTTAGTTTCGACATTTCATCAATCTCACCAAAACAATCAAGAAAGACTTTAATTTTGTTTAGTCCCACACCTTTTATCAAATTTACAGGCATTTTAACAGTCATTGTATCTCTGAAAAGAGGTGCTTTTATTTGCTTGAAAATATCAGTTATCGAACCGTCAGGAAATGTCCTTGTGATCTGCACTTTAAAAGAGTCACTAATAGCTCTTCCCAGGTTTGTTGCTATTATTTTAACATTAAATGAATCTATTTCTGTTGAAATATCGGGAGGGTCGAAATAAATACTTTGCTGATTAACCATATAATCAGGTTTGGGGAAAGAATTAAGTACAATACCCGGATCACCATGATAAGTCATAGTAAGACAGGTTTCTTTCAGCCCAAAATCATCATTTTGAATACTCTTAATAGTGTTTTTAATGCATTCACCAATAGATTTGCTGTATTGTTTATAAGTAATATTTTTGTACAATTCACTTGAATATAAATTCAGATATCCGGGTATTCCAACAAAAATAGAAGCCAGATATCCAATAACCCCTTTATTTTGAATAAGGACAAATCTTTCACTTGAAATAACAGTTTGGTTACCATCCTGATAAATATCTCCGGCATAACAGGAATTTGCAAGAAGGAATGGATATTTTCCATAGTTATTATAACTGGAAGGATCGTCAATGCTAATATCAAAGCCAACACCTGCTGCGTGTCCAAAGAATGTCATTATTGATACACCATTGTTTATTATACTTCGAATGGAATCTGCCAGATCAATTTGAATTGGGTCGGATGAAGTTTTTAGAAATGTTCTTACATAAGCACCAAAAGAAGTGTCCTGAATAATAGCTTTCATCTGATTAAGGTAAACCATTATTGAGTTTTGCTCCTGCTGAGTTGTTCCGCCACCAAAATGAACCACATTTTTCATCCATTGCTCAGGAAAAAGTTGATTCTGTTCATATTGTTCAACTTTACTTCTGTACCAGCTTACGTGATCGGGAATATAAGCAGATAATCTGCCTGTTGGAACTGCCGGCTGGTAAAGCGTATCAAGAATTCGTGTTGTGAACAACACATCTGACGGAGGATTACCAATTGATGGCACCAATGTCTGATTAAAATAGTAAGCACTTGTTCTGTAGCATGGTGCTGAACCGTCAGAAGCTGCGCGATATCCTTTACCGATAATAAACAAATCCTTTGGTTTTTCAACAAAATTATACCATGCATTGGTCATAAAGTTTTTAATTGAAAGAGGGTGTTTTAAGATTCCATAAGAATATTGATCATATAGTTCATCAACATCAACCACCATTGCTTTGTAATTAGTTGAATTCCTATAGTTTTTATAAAGTTCTGCTTCTGTTTTAAGTGAGTTATGAGTAATAATATAATAATCTGTATGCTGTGCATTTGCCAATTGTTGAAAATCAGTAAATTTAGCACTGGATGTTACCGGATAAATTTTGGCAATATTATGAACCTGGCTCTCACAAGTTATATAACATTGTTTTTCATTGCCCGAATTGGGAACAAGTGCCTTATAATTTGTACCGTCATATACAACTTTAATTCTTCTGTGGTTACTCAGATCATACACTCTTGCAGTATCACCAGCCGAAATATTCATATTTGAAAAGTTCAGAAATGATTTTGCCTGTAGTGCATCCGGTAAAGAAAAATGAAAATTTTTTGAAAATTCAAGGTTTAAACTATGAGCATATTTAATTTGCACATAAGCAACTGTATTTCTGTCGGCACCGGAACTTACATCATTAACGCAAGAAAAAACAAAATCAGTTGCTGTGGAACCAAGCAGGTTATTTGGTTTTTCAAAATGAAATTTAAGAACTTTATATCCATCATAAATACTGTCAACAGTGGTATTCATAAACTGTATCCTCAAATGATGATTTGGGTGAAGCTGTGCAAAATTTGATGCCCCGACAACAACAAAATCAACTTTTGCCGGTGGGCCTGTTGCATAAGCATTTTTTGTAAGTACTGATTTTGTAGTAGTTGGATAATCCAGATTTATTTCTGAATCGAACCAGCCTTCTCCCAAAGTATATTCCGGATCAGAAACTCCACTGGCATCAATATAACCAGCAAAATAAGTACTGGTATAATCTTGCCTTGACGTTTTAAAAATATAAGAAACAGGGGAATAAGCTCCAAAGTTTATATCATTTTCGATTGCCATTCGTTTATGATTTGTTGAATTATCCCATGTAATAAAATATGCTGATGAATCGGAGAATAGACTATAGTTTAGGTTTACCTGATATGAAGGTTTAATATAAAGCAAACTGTCAAGCCATCCGTCGTTTTTTTTGCCGTAGAATTCTATATAATCTCCCGGGTTAAAAGTATTATCACTTTCTCCTTTTATATAAATATATTCTTCCTGTCCCCTTCCAATAATATGGAAATTTTTAGGATTTATTGTAGTAACAGGAATTCCAGCATTAAGCAAGGTGTTGTAATCAATTCTGTATATTCCATCCTCGTGAACATAAACTTTATAATAAGATTGGCTATATTGTATCCATTGATTTCCAACAAACTGTGAAAAAGAATAATTAAATAATAGTGCTGAAACCGCAAAAAGGAGTATTATTTTTTTCATAAGCAATAAAATTAACTTCAGTTTTTATCATTCAAATGATCTGGAGTTATCCAAAACAGGTGCTTTTGATTTCTTGTTAATATTAAATTTAAGTGAAAACACGTTTGAATAAAGTGCTATTGATGCGTTTCCAATATCTGTAAGTGCATAATCAATATAAACCACTTTTTTAATAACAATGCCAACGCCAATATTTGGTTGAAATGTCCATTTTCTTTTGTTTGTCATATCCGTTTCCTGTTGTATATTTCCAAACCCTCCTCTTAAAAAAACAATATCATTATAGCCGAATTCCAGACCGAGATGAGGATCAACAGAAACCGGGCTGCTTTTAATAAGTACGTTTCTCATTCCGTCGAAAGTAAGATCTACATCTACATCAAAAAGGGCGGAAAACTTCTTAGGAAGATCAAACCTGCGTCCTGCGCCGAGAATAACCCTAGGTAAAGTAAGTTCAAGTGAATTTTCCGGGATAACATTATTAGTGCGTGTAAAAGTTTCTTTCATTTTATCCGAAAGGTCATAACTCCATGCATTAAAAGTTGATGTTATATCTTTTGCTGTAAGACCAAATTTCCAGTGTTTATAATCATATTGGATTCCTAAATCCAGACCGAATCCCCAAGCTCTTGCGAAATCACCAACTCTTCGATGAATAATTTTAATATTTGCCCCATAATTAAGTCCTTCGAGTTTAGGGAGTTTTCTGGCATAAGAAAAGATAAAACCATAATCAGCAGCTGAAAAAGTTGTAATCCTGTCGTAATTTATATTTCCCTCAGCATCAATCAAATCAGTAGTATTAGGAATATCATCCACTCCAAAACGAATAAATGAAAACCCTCCGGCACTGTTTGGATCAATCTGTATGGCAAATGCTCCATAGTCGTATTTTGCAATACCTGCAAAGTATTCGGAATGCATCAGGCCAACCTGAAATTTAGTTTTTAATCCCATCAAACCGGCAGGACACCAGTAACCTGCAGTTACATCATCCACAACGGCAACATTAGAATTTGACATTGCTAAAGCCCTTGCGCCAACGCCTATTGCAAGAAATTCATTGCTATACTTCGGTGCTTGAGAAAATAGTTGACTAGTAAGTAATAATAATAGTAATAGTGC
>CAZELC010000301.1:0-3850 GCA_964512865.1 uncultured Bacteroidales bacterium | reverse complement strand
AATACACCATTTTATCCTCAACAAATAAAAACTCTTAACACGGAAAAGGATTTCACATCAAATAAAGAAAGTAAAGTTGATGAAACAAAAAATAATATTACTTTACCTTCAGGAGAATTATTCAAATCGAATGTTATTGAAGGTTGTGTTCCGCTTACAGTAAACTTTACGCCAGCTTTCACTTCAGAAAACATAAGCTATTCATGGAGTTTTGGCGATGGCAAAACATCTTCAAAAACCTCTCCTACTCATACTTTTATTAAAACAGGAAATTATACTGTAACGCTTACTGTTAGTCTAATAAATGATAAATCTAAAAAAACGGAATATTCAAACTATATCACAGTAAATAGTATTCCTAATGCCGATTTCGAATATTCATTCAACTCTGAAAGCGAAATTTACTGTTTCACTGATAACTCATCAGATGTATTTTCATGGTATTGGAATTTTGGCGATAACATAATATCTAATGAAAAATCACCAACACATTTGTATAATCATGACGGCAATTATAACGTACAACTGGTTACAATTAATAGTACAGGATGCAGAGATAGTATTTCAAAAGTAATTGATGTTAAACTTAAAGAATTGTATTATTGCCCTACAGGATTCACCCCAAACAGTGACGGGATGAATGATTACTTCGGACCTATTGGTGAAAGGATGAATCCAAACGGTTATAAAATGTTAATTTTTGACCAAAAAGGAACACTTGTTTTTGAATCTTCAGATCTTAGTATTCTATGGGACGGAAAAAAACTTGGAACAAATTATGAAGCGCCTCAAGGTTTATACGTGTGGAAAATAACCATGAAAGATAAAAATAATGTTCTAAAAGAGTCTACAGGTTTTCTTACTTTATTAAAATAGTTCAGTTACAATTAATAGTTAATACTATGGGTAATATTTATTTTTATAATTTTTTAAATATCTTGAAATGCATTATATTTATCTTTTAATATTAACCATTCCTTCAATGTAAAATTAGAAAATAGTAAAATGAAAAAAGTAATAATATTTTTATTTTGCATAGTATTATTTGCCTACAATGGGTTTACGCAATGCGAAAATGCTGATTTTTCGGGTAGTAGTAGTTTTGAAAATTGGACTGGCTCCACAGGCACTAACCTTGATGGCGTTTACACCAATGAATTTATTGGGTTAGTACAAGGTACTGCAAATGCTACACCCCACGCAACAGGTAGACATACAATAATGAATATACCGGGAACTGACCCTAATACACAAAACATGTTAAGCGTATTACCACCGGGAGGCACATCATCATGCCGTTTAGGAAATAGTTATGTTAGTGCAGAATCAATTTGGGACAATGCATATGCTGAAAGATTATCATACACTTATACTGTAAATAGTTCTAATTGCATTTTTACTTATCAATATGCAGTAGTACTTCAGGACGCTGCAAGTTCTTCTTCTCAACACACAGATACACAGGTACCTAAATTTTCAATCTACGTTCTTAACTCATCAGGTGCTTTAATTGACCCTGTTTGTGGCAAATACGAAGTATCTGCTGCTTTAAATCTTCCTGGTTTTGTTCCATGTTTGCCTGCTTCTGATGTATATAAGACAGATGTTAATGTAGTATGGAAAGATTGGACAACTGTTGCTATTGATTTATCAGCTCATATTAATGAAAATATTACAATACAGTTTACAACATACGATTGCACATTAGGTGGACACTTTGGTTACGCTTATATAGCATGCTCATGCAGTTCGCTGGAGCTTTCTCAGGCATGCTCAGGATTATCAAATATTATTACGGCACCTCCGGGTTTCCAATCATATCAATGGACATGGCCTCAAGGCACTCAAAACACAGGAACAACTAATTCATTAACTCTTAATAATACTCAATTTACTAATGGGGATTCTCTCATTTGTCAGTTCGTTACAGTACAAGGTTGTACATTAACATTAAGAACGGTTTTAGCTATTGATCCTCCTGTATTTTCACCTGCTGCACCAACTATTTGCAGTGGAGAAACAGCAACAATTACAGCTTCGGGCGAGGGAGAATACACTTATGAATGGAGTACAGGTGCAATTGGGGCAAGTATCAGTGTTAATCCAACAACAACAGAAATTTATACTGTAACCGCTACAACACCTTTAGGATGTTATAATTCTTCAAATGTAACCGTAACTGTTAATCCGCTCCCTGTTGCAAACGCGGGACCAGATGCTTCTATTTGCCCCAGCTCCTCTACAGTCCTTGATGCATCCAATAGTACAGGTAATGCACCATTAACGTATAACTGGAATAACTCAATTACAGATGTATCACAATCTGTAAATCCATCTAATACCACTACATATACTGTAACTGTTACAGATGTTAATGGTTGTACAGCCTCTGATGCAGTAACTGTTAATATCAACAATAACGCAACCGTAACGGTGCCACCTGCAACAATATGCCCTGGTGGAAGCACAACACTTACGGCATCAGGTGCGGGAAACTATGAATGGTCGCCATCAACAGGATTATCTGATTCTACTGGAACAACTGTAACAGCAAGCCCTTCGGCTACTACTATCTATTCGGTATATGGCAACTTGAACGGATGTACCGGTTCCACAACAGTAACAGTAACCGTTGCGCCTAACCCAACGATTACAGTAACTCCGGATCCTACTATATGCCCGGGAGCAAGTACTCCTCTTTTAGCATCAGGAGGTTCCACATATACGTGGTCACCAGGTACAGGACTTTCTTCTACTACAGGTGCAAGTATAACTGCTCACCCAACAATAACTACAACATATACTGTTACCGGTACAAGTACACAAGGTTGTACCGGCAGCACATCAGTAACTGTTAATGTTGAACCCTTCACAGCATCTACTACATACACGGATGAAATATGCAGTCATGCTGACGGAACTGCCACTGTTACTCCAAGTGTTACTTGTGGTCAGACATGGGGATATAACTGGAATACTGTTCCCCCTCAACATTCTGCAATGGCTACCAATCTACCTGCAGGGACTTATACTGTTACTATAAATTGTGGTGCATGCACAGCAACTGCATCAGCTGTAATAAACAATCTTCCCGGTCCATCTGTAAGTATAATAAGTGTTACGAATACATCCTGCGGTTATAACAATGGTGGAGCCAGTGCACTCGCTTCAGGAGGACAAAGTACGGATTATAATTACTTATGGTCAAATGGACAAACAGGCGATAGTTTATCAAATGTATATGCAGGTACTTACCAGGTTACAGTTACTGATCATTATTTATGTACAGCTGTTAATTCTGTTAATATTACTGACACTCCCGGACCTCACGCTACAGTTACAGGAATAACTCCCACTCCATGCGGATTTTCTGATGGAGCCCTTACAGTCACTGCTACCGGAGGAACTCCAGGATATACCTATAGTTGGGGAACAACTCCGGTTCAAAATTCTGATACTGCTATTAGTTTAGCTGAAGGAACATATATTGTTACAGTTACTGATAATAATGGATGTTCTACAACCACGTCTGCATCAGTTCCTGAATTACCGGGTCCTAATGCAAGCTCAACAAGCACACCCGAATACTGCGACAAGTCTAACGGAACTGCTACTGCAACAGGAACAGGTGGCTTAGGTAATTATAATTATACATGGAATACAACACCACCACAGTATACCCAGGTTGCTGAAAATTTACCAGCAGGTACATATACAGTAACGGTAGATGACGGAGGATGCAGTGCTACTGCATCAGTAGACATATATCAAATACCTGGTCCTTTAGCTGGCTTTTCAGCATGGCCCAAGGAATTAACTATAATGGATGGTCCGGTTTCCTTCCTCGACC
>CAZELC010000300.1:0-3874 GCA_964512865.1 uncultured Bacteroidales bacterium | reverse complement strand
ATCCGTTAGCATCTTTCACAACAACAGTATGATTACCAGAGGTAACAGTAAATGTATTAGTTCCCTGATATGCACCACCGTCAAGCGAATAAGTATAAACTCCTGTTCCACCAGTAGCGGTAGCAGTAATAGTAGAGTTGCCCCCATTACAAAGAATAGCAGTAGCATTTAATGTAAGAGCAACATCAGCATTTTGATTTATTGTAATTGTTCCATTTGCTTCGCAACCATTGTCATCTTTAACTACAACATTATGGACACCTGCTGTCAATAAAAAAGTATTACTACTTGCAGCAATTCCATCAACAAAATATATATAATTATTGGTTCCACCGGTTACTGATGCCGTTACAGTTGCAGTTTCCCCAAAGCATTGAATGGGATGAGTTTCGGTAAGATTCATAACCAATTGCTGATTTTCAACTATTATAACCTGAGCACTTTCTTGGCAACCGTTTACATCAACAACAGTAATTGTATATGTTCCGGCAGGAAGGTCGAAAACATTCTGATCATAATTAACACCATTTACAATATAAGTATAAACTCGTCCGGTTCCACCAGTAGCAGATGCTGTTACTTCTGCAGTACCTCCATGGCATAAAACTGGGCTTGTAACTGTAAGGTTTAATGTTAATTGATCTGGCTGTGAAATAGTTATTGATTCAACAGCGGTACATCCATTTCCATCAACAACTGTGACAGAATATGTTCCGGCTGGTAAATTAAATAAATTTCCAGATTGTAAGGCTCCATTCACATAATATGTGTAAGTTCCAGTACCTCCTGAAGCCACAGCGCTTATAACTGCATTTCCGCCATGACAATTAATTGGATTTTTCTCTGTAACCAATAATTTAAGAAGGCTGTTTTGTGTTATTGTCAATGATGATGTAGCAATGCAACCTTTTGAATCAATTACTGTAAATACATGAGTACCTGCAGCTACAGTGAAAATATTTCCATTGTTTATTGTTCCGTCAATCTTATAAATATAATTTGGAGTACCTCCTGCAACATTTGCAGTAACAGTTGCATATCCACCATAGCAAAGGATAGGACTTGTAAGACTTACTCCCATAGTCAATTGTGTAGGTTGAGAAATTGTTATAGTTTCTGTATCATTACAACCATTAATATCAGTAGCTTTTATCGTATAAGTTCCTGCAGGTAAAGTAAAAACATTACTATTCTGTGGATTACCATTTACAGCATAAGAATAAATACCGCTACCTCCGGTAACTGTTGCTGTCACGGTTGCATTTCCACCATAACAAGGAATTTGACTTGTAACTGTAAGATGAATATTGACAGAATCATTCTGATGAATTCTAATAGTGTCAGTTTTAGTGCAGCCGTTAATATCATTAACTACAACGGTATAAAACCCGGCAGGCAGGTTAAAAACATTACATGATTGCAGAACTCCATTTACATAATAACTGTAGTTTCCTGTTCCACCTGTGACTGTAGCAGTAACAGTTGCAAGGCCACCATTACATAAAATCTGAGTTGTTTGTGAAAGATTCAGATTCAGATTTCCTGCACTAATTACAACAGTATTAGTTGCAGTATGGCAATTAAAACCATCGGTTGTTTTTACAATGTATGTTCCAGCTGTGAGTCCTGAAAATACTCCGCTTGTTTGAGGAGTTCCGTTATTTAATGAATAGAGATAGTTGCCTGATCCTCCTGATGCCACAATTGTAATAGATCCATTATTTAACCCGGTGCAAGAAGTATTAACATGCGATTCTGAAACTGAAAAATTATTATAAATTGTAAGTGTCTTGGTAAAGTAATTATTACTACATGGACAGCCGTTTAGAACGGTAATATTAATAGTTTCACCGCCATCTGCTAAAGAATCAATCAGTACTGAGTAAGGAACAGCTATAGAAGTTGCATTTGCCGGTATAGTAATGGTATCAGAAATAAGGCTATGATCTAACGAATTTGATGTTCCTCCTATAGAATATTGAATTACAACTGGCGTTGACAAATTATTTGTATTATTCCTCGAAAAATTCAAATTATATCCACAACCTTCAAATACATTATTTGTTTCATTGCCGTTTAAATCGAAGTTAGTTATTGTTATTGGATTTGACATGAAGCTTTTTCCTTCAATAAATACTCCGGAGTCATATTTTCTATCGGCAACATCGGCAACAGCAAGTTTAATATGATAAGTCTGGCATGGGGTTACATTCCATCTTGCAGTTAGTATTACGGTATGTCCATCATATTCGATGGTTTGTCCACCTATATTATTAACATAGTATTGACTATTTTTATCCGGGCAAGTTGCCGGATTATGGGATGTTTCGTTATTGCTTTGATTCCACCCGCCAACATGAATATTATTAATTGTAATAGGTGTAACGCCATCAGGTAAAAGTGCAATATTTTTTGCGTTGTTGGCAAATCCCTGATTTCCTGTTATTCCTGGACCGCTGAGCAAAAATGCGAAAACATCATTAAACTGACTGCATGCCCATTCCGGATATTCTTCAGATGCAAAAATATACCTGAATTCAATTACATTACCAGCAGGTATGAAATCAAATTCCAAAACAGCAGCATCTCTGGTAGAGCTAGAACCAGTGATTACATTTAAATCTGCATCGCCGCTTGTAGTAAATTCTGTTGTTCTGTTTCCATACGAATTTGGACCAATAGCATTGGTGACATTACCTGTCGACAATATAATTCCATTAGACAATGGAAAGGCTGTTGGTGATGTACAGGTAAAAGAGCCAATCGCGGCAGTATTTCCCGTATATGTAATATTCGATGCCTGTAAGCAGCCTGAAACCAAAGTGTTTTGAACAAGATTGGTAACAGAATTTGCACCTAATGCAGTAACAGAAAAATCTGAAGTGGCCTTCAATATATTACCGTTTGATTTTTTTCCGGCCGAAATCTTACTATCACTTAATGTATTAATAGTGTTACGATCATTATTATCATAACTATTAACCTGTGCAAATGACAAAGTGTTTAATAGGATAAACACAATTACCGAAATAAGTTTAATTTGCTTCATTATTGTGAGGTTTAATTTATTCGCTGTCAATTGGATTATAATTTAACAAAAGTATTACGCGTTTTTCACGAGGTTTAGAGCTAAAAGACCTGATTTGGCAGGTTGAATTACCTGATTTTGCTATTATTCTCATTTACCGAGCTTTACTTAGATAAATATTTTGCAAATAAATTAATAAAATGACCAGTAAAAAAACATGATTTCATAACCGTGTCTTTTTGCCGGTTAAATGCAAGATGTTAATATTTTATTGTAATAATCTAATTTTGTTATATCTACACAAAATGCAGTAACTATCAGTAATACTAAAATGAATATTAAACCCGAATTTGAGTTACAAAATGCTAACTCCTAATCAAGCATATTTACAAATGGAAAATTATTAATATAATGGAAGAAAAAAACCCCGAAAGCTTTTACTCCCGAGGTTTTTAAAATTAATTTTGTGCGCTAATCTGTTTCAATTTTTTAGGACTAAACACCCATATCAATTAAGATTATTTGACAATTCTGACAACTTCAACACTATTAATTCTAATATTGTAGATGCCTTTTGGATATTTTCCGAAGTCAATTTCAAAATGAACTGAGTTATCAGCTTTTTCCGAGTAAATAATTTTTCCAACAACGTCATAAACTTCAATCAGATTAATACCCTTACTCCAATCGATATTTAATTTATCTGATACAGGGACAGGATAAACTGACGGTTTATTGTCGTTTATGATTAGATTATTTTTAACACCACATGTTGTGAAAGATGTATTATCATAATTATTTACCTGGTTATAGCAATCAAGAAAAACGCTCTTTGCATAACCACAA
>CAZELC010000299.1:0-3887 GCA_964512865.1 uncultured Bacteroidales bacterium | reverse complement strand
CACCGGCATTTCATTATGTAAAGGCAAATAATCATAACGCCGTTTATAAAACACATTGAACTTATTAGTGCTTGAATCGGGGCTTGAAAAGAAAGCTTCGTACTTGTTAAAGGCAAAGCTATTATAAAGCAATGTATCGCTTATTGCATCAGAAAACTTGTTATTCTCAGATTCTTCTTTAATACCGATTGAAAACCATTTAAACTTTTTAATTATTGAAGCGCTGTGCTTATAATAATTTGTACCAAATACAGGCGTTGAAGTTGTAAGGTAACTTCCTGCTGCTGTAAAAAAGAATTTCTTAATATCATAAGCAATATTCAACTGATTCAGGAATCCTTTGTATTCGGCACCTTTGATATAGGATTTGAGATTGTAAATAAAAAAGTTATTCCTGTTATTTTCAAATCCCAGACGTACACCTGCAATATTTTCATCATCAGGAGCGGAAGGTGTTGTCATGTTCCAATCGCGGTTAAACTCAACAGTGCGATACCTCTCAACAGGAGAAAATCTGCTATAAACCCATTCTTCAGAAATACCGGATAAAAAAGACCATTTTTCTTTTTTGTCAGGTTTACTTATTCCTGTTTTATTATCAATATTAAGCTTAAAAGCATAGCCGTAATCGTCAGCTTTATCCAAAGATGAGAAAGTGTTAACATTATTATCGGAAACAGCAGTTTCAAAATTAATATTTGTGTTTTTTCCCGGCTGATAATCGATGCCGAGAGTGTACATCTGTTTTCTTTTTGGCGTCACCAAAAGAGTAATTGGCTCATAATTTCCCTGCGGAACTCCGTTGACAGGTGCAACCCATTTAAAAACTCTTCCGTTGGCAGCATTCTGAATCTGGATATAATTTCCTTTATTTAATCCTGTGAATGCAAACCCTGCTTTGTAAATCGCACTGTCTTTATTGGTTGAATAAACCAGAATAGAGTCATAATATATCATATTAACGGTGGTATCAACCATTTTATAAAGCACATCATTAGTGTTAAATCCAACGCTGTCGATATTTTTTACAATTGCCCAGTTAATACTGTCGCCAATATTTCTCAATAGCTCTTTCTGCTCATCAGTCAAGCTTTGCTGAATAGGTTGATTTTTCAAATCCTGTTCGGAAAAGAAGTTAATTCTTGCTTTAATTTTATTTGCCTGATATTCGGCACCCACGAAAAACATTGAACGAGCATAATTTTTATCGGAATATTCAAACTCCACCACTACCCTTTTATCTTTAGTTATAAGACTTTTCGGCATAAAAGTAACTTCGCCCTGATTGTAGTCAATAATATAATCATTATCCTGGCCGCGGGTTTGCGCAACACCATCAATATAAACTTTTTCACTTCCTGCAATAACAATAATATAAGTTTCTCCTTCATTGCCTATAAGTTTGTACGGACCTTGATTGCCTTCAATAATATTAAGAATGTTTCTGGCATATTTTCCTTTCGACAAAGCGCCGCTTCCAGTAAGGAGCAATGTTCTGTCTTTTTTCTCCGACAGTTTGAATTTGGAATTAATAATGGCGCCCTGTGCTTTTTTATTAACATTGAGGAAATAACTGTTTGGTCGCTGAAGCTCAAAATCACCTGCTATAAGTTTGTTGTTTTTATTTGAAAGCTGAATAAAAACCTTATCAAATTCCTGTATTTGCTGAGTATTGCCATCAGGCTGAAAAGGAATACTGTTGTCGGTAATGGCGGCAAGGACTTCGATGTCCTGGCTAAGCTTACCCGAAAGCTGAAGATTTAAGTTAGAGTTAACAACAACATCCTGATTATTTCCAAAAGAAAGACCTCTTGATATATTTCCCTGCTTATTAATTCCTCCAAAGTTAAAGATATCAGCTCCACTGTTGTCAACCTGATAAATAAAAGGAGCATAAAGATTTATATCGTTAGGTTCAATAAGCCTGACGCTTTTATGATAATATTTCTTCGTAAACTGAAAAGGGAAAACCCGATATCTGGCAATCAGAGATGAAGGAAAAGCTTCATTATTAAGAAAAAAATACTTCTTAAAAATAATATTTCCATTTAAATAATCAATAGTATAAAGAGAAGTATCAATAGCCTTTCCGCTAATAGAGTTTAAAACCAAAGTTCCGGGAATAATGCTAAGTGTATCAATTTTAACAGTATCTTTCCCTTTGAGTTCAATTTTTCTAAAACGCATATTATTGAGATCCTGCGCCTTTACCGAAAAAGAAAGGATATTTAAAATCAACAGAAACAGTAAAGAATAATATCTCAAAATGCGGTATTTGGAAAACAAAAATAAATAATTTTATACTTCACCTGCAAAGGTTTAAATGAAAAATCAAACCATACTGTTTTGTATCCTCTTGACAAGTAGTATTTACATTTCAAAGCTGTAAACTTTCAGTACAACATATAAAATTCAATCTTTAAATTCACCGCTTCAGAAACTAAACACTCATAATTAACTCCGATTATTAATAATTATTATCTTTGTTAAAATAATGAGATTATCATGATTAAATCAATGACCGGCTTCGGTAAGGCAATTTGCGAGTTACCAATAAAAAAGATAACCATCGAAATCAAATCAGTTAACAGTAAACAGCTGGACTACAATCTTAAGCTTCCTTACATTTACAGGGAAAAGGAAGTTGAGATAAGAAACATTCTTTCAAACAGGCTTGAAAGAGGAAAAATTGATGTTTATGTTAATACTGAAAACACCGGTGGCATCTCGAACTATTCAATTAACAGAGCCGTTGCAATAAAATATTATGAAGAGCTTAAAGGTCTTTCTTCTGTTATTGGAAAAAATGATTTTAATGATTACCTGCCGATAATTATTAAATTACCTGAAGTGCTGAAATCTGAAAACAGTGAAATTGAAGAGGAAGAAGTTAATAAATTTGTTGAAACATTTGAAACTGCGCTTTCGCAGCTTGATGAATTCAGAAAACATGAAGGAGAAGTATTGGAAAAGGATTTCATTAAAAGAATTGATATTATTGGCGAATTAAATGACACTGTAGCACCTTATGAAAAGAAACGCATAATAAAAATCAAAGAAAAGCTTACAAAAAGCTTGAATGAAGTAATTGAAGAAAACAAGTTTGATAAAAACAGACTTGAACAGGAGCTTATTTATTTTATTGAAAAGATTGACTTTACTGAAGAAAGAGTAAGGTTGAAGAAACATTTACATTATTTTCTGGATACATTAAAAGATAAAGATTCTAATGGCAAAAAGCTGAGTTTTATTGTTCAGGAGATTGGACGTGAAATAAACACGCTTGGGTCAAAAGCCAATGACGCCGATATTCAAAAAATAGTTGTACAGATGAAAGACGAATTAGAAAAGATAAAAGAGCAATTAATGAATGTTCTTTAGCTTTTTATTACCACGAATATTTGTATTAACCGGTGGCTTATTTTAATGTATGAATACTTCCTATTATTATAACTGTTTTCACTGAAAATAACATCCTTTTTCCATTAATTTACCAAGAGAAAATTGGAATCAGATATAAAAGAAGCTGACACAAGTTATTCTGCAAGATTATTCTCTTCTTAGAACAAACTCCATTTTATCCATTTCCGAAAAGAAATCAGTGCTGTCGGTTTTTATTGAATAAAGTTCTATTCTATCAGAAAAAGTTTTAAGACCATATTCTTTTTCAGCTCTGAAACACTTATTGTCGCTGCCTAACATCATATAATCAAACTCAACTCCACTTGCTATAAAATCAGTTAATATTCGAAAGCATTTATAATTCAAAAAGCCTTTTACGATTCCGTCATTAAAAAACGTCACTTCAGAAAGTGTTTTTTTATCAGAGGTCACAAGGTTGAACTTCCCTGATAAAATTGTTTTTATCGCTAAAATATCAGGTAATG
>CAZELC010000298.1:0-3895 GCA_964512865.1 uncultured Bacteroidales bacterium | reverse complement strand
CATTGTCAGCTTCCACGCTCACAAGTTTTTGGCTATTTTATTAAAAAATATTTCTGTAGGAAGCTAAAGTTGATTATTCATGAACAAGGTGATATTTTTGAAAATATTCCGATTCATTCTCATTTTTTGAGAAAAGCTACAGGCTTTACATCTTTTTTTATCGCTTGTTCGAATGTCACCAGGGGAAAATTGATATCAAAAGCAGGAATTGATGATAATAAAGCTATTACATTATACAATTTTGTAGATATTGAAAAGTTTAAAGTGAATAAATTAAAAGAAATCAGGAGTTTTGAAAGATATTCGAAAAAAATTAATGATGACAATTTTGTTTTTGGTTTCGCAGGGCGATTAATTGAAAGAAAAGGATGGAAAGAGTTTGTGTTATCGGCAATTCAATTAAAAAAAGAAAACACGAAATTTGTTATTGCTGGCGCAGGGGAGCAGGAATCTGAATTAATTCAAATGATAACTTCGCTGCGCTTGGAGGAAAAAATAATCTATCTTGGTTATTGCGATGATATGATTAAATTTTATTCTTTAATTGATTGTCTTGTAATTCCTTCACACTGGGAGCCTATGGGAATTACTGAAATTGAAGCAATGGCACTCGAAATACCTGTAATTGCTTCGGATGTTATGGGTTTGAATGAAGTTGTTAAACATGACATTAATGGCATATTATTTAAAGCAAAAAACATCGAATCCCTTGTGAATGCGATGGAAAAAATTTTGTTTTTAAAGGAATTGCGTTGCCAGATTACCAAAACTGCATTTGAGACAATTGAAAATTTCACGTATATGGATTTTCAACAAAAACTTAATAATATTTATAAAAGTTTACTCTTAAACAAATAATTGATCTGATTTTCTGTGGCAGAAAGAAGTTTAAAAAAAGATATATTAGGAGTTTTCAGCACAAACATTATTAATCTGCTGATAGGTTTGGTCATTGGAATTATTTTACCAAGAGAGCTGGGACCTGAAGCTTCCGGGCTTTATTTTGCCATTTTGGTCATTCCACAATTAACGCTTAGCCTTATTGACCTTGGCAGCAGACCGGCTATCGTTTTTTTTGTTGGTAATAAACATCAGACCGAAGAAAAAATGCTTTCGGCTTTGGTTTTTATTTTTTCCATTTCAACAATTGTATGCGTAATTCTTTATTGTGCAATATTTTACTTTTTGAACAATCCTCAATATACTGTCTCACTTATTATTTTGGTAATCTTAATAACACCTCTGAGACTTATTATATCGTATAGCTCAGCTTTTGTCCTTGCTAAGGAAAAAATCAAAAGCTTTAACAGGTTAAACTGGATGTTTCCTGTTTGTAATCTTGCCGGTATCATTGTATTTGTTTTGATACTCGGCTTGTCAGTTTTTGGAGCAATATTATCGTTGTTATTTGCAAGCTTAATTGTAGCAATTTATTCATTAGGCATTGTGTTGAGTAAGCATAAATTGAAATTTGGCTTCGACATTAAGCTGATTGGGAATATTTATAAACTTGGAGTGGTTTACGCTTTATCATTTTTTATTATCAAATTGAATTATAGAGTGGATATTTTTTTAATGGAAAGACTTTCAACACTAAAAGAAATAGGATATTATTCATTGGGCGTTAACTTTTCAGAACTTCTTTTTCAGATTCCCACTGCACTTTGGATTGTTATAGTAACCAGGACAGCAAATGCTTCCGACCAGAAATTAATGACTAATACAGTATTAAAACTTCTACGTGTGGCATTTCTTGCTGCTTTTGTTTGTTCGGTTTTGCTTTTTCTGTCGGCACCTTATGTAATTCCGCTGGTTTTTGGAGATAAATACATTCCAAGCATTCAGGTAGTACAGTATATTTTGCCAGGTATTTTATTTATAGTAATTTTTAAAGTACTTAACGGGCAGCTTTCCGGTTTGGGAAAACCATATATTGCGGCTTTTTCATTCACGCCTTCAATAATTATAAACATTGTGCTTAATTATTTTTGGATACCTGAATATGGTGCTATGGGAGCTGTTATGGCTACAAATATAAGCTACACTGTTGGAGCGGTAGTTCTCATAATTGTTTATTGCAAAATCATGAAAGTTAATTTTAAAGAAATGATAATTTATAAAAAATCTGATTTTGATTTTTTAATTTCTGTAAAGGAAAAACTATTTTTACGTTCCAAATGAATTATATGGGAATAAACCTAGAGCAAAGCAATAAACTAAAATTTTTTTTCATAATCGGAAGGCCAAGGTCAGGGACAACATTGCTAAGAACCTTATTTGATGCTCATCCTAATGTTAATATTCCCCTTGAGTGCGCCTATATTAACAATTTGTATTTTAGATATGGTAATATCAAAAGATTCAGCAAAAAAAACATAATTGAATTTTACAATGATTTAAAAAAACAAAAGACTTTCACCTGGTCAAAATTTGATGAAAAGAAAATGCTTGCCGATATGATGGCTTTGGAAAATAGAGCTGATTTTGTTGATATGTGCTCTTTGGTAGCAAGCAATTATATTTCACCTTTTAAAAAGGGTAATATTGAAATACTTGGAGATAAAAATCCTGTTTATTCTTTTTACTCAAAACGACTAATCAAGGTTTTTCCAGCTGCTAAGTTCATATATATAACAAGAGATTACCGCGATAATATGCTTTCCATCCTTAAAAGGAATATTTCGATGAAAAATGTGCTTCAGATTGTTTGGCAATGGAAATATGCAGCAAAACTTAACTCTGAAATAATTCAACAATATCCTGATAAGTTCTATTCGGTCAGATACGAAGATTTCGTCACATATCCGCAGAAATATTTCAGCGAGATGTGCAGTTTTTTGGGAATATCTTTTCATGAGGGCGTTTTTGACTTTTATAAAGATACGGATGCTAAAAATCAGCTATATACGGAAAAATTCATTGAAAACTGGCAAAAAAATCTATTCGAGCCCATTAGCACAAAAAATATAGGAAGATGGAAAAATGAACTGAGCGATGAACAGATAAAAAAGGCCGATGCTGTTGTTGGAAGTGTTGCAGATAAATTAGGGTACGAAAGAAGATTTAAAGATAATTTATTTTTGTTTAAACTATCTCTTTTACCTGGGATTTGTACTTCTCACATTTATAATATGTTAAGAATATTAAAAGACAAGTTCATTTTTAAAACAGAAAACTCTGAATGACAATTATTTTCTGATGAAAATACTATTTATTTCTCCAGTAAACTGGAACTTTTATAAATATCGCGATCAGGAGCTGCCAACAACTCTGGCTTCAAAAGGTTATAATTGTATTTATCTGAATCCGGTAAGATATAAAAACTGGGAAAAAGGAGCAGCAAGGTTACAGGATTATGATATAAATACAGTTCCTTCGAAAGTTACAGTTATTTACAGAAATATAAAACTAAAGAAATCTGCTTTCTCTTTTCTTTATGAAACATTCAATAATGTAAGACAAATAATAAAACATAAACCTGATGCAATTATCTGCACCGACCATCTGATGGGCGTTATGGCATGTGTTTACTGCAGATTTGCAAATAAAAAATTTATTTTTGATAATACAGACGATTGGTCAGCGGTTGATAATTCGTATCTGACATCAAAATTCTGGAAATATATTTCAAAACCTTTGTTAAGAATATTTTCTTACGCTGTGACAAGCACAAGCCATGAGCAGGCAAATTATTTCAGGAAAAGAAACAGCAGAACCTTTGTAATTCCTAATGGAAAACCGTTAAGCTTCATCAAAAAACTAGATATTCAAATTAATCAGCCTGAAAAAACAAAGGTTAATTTTATTGCAAGCCTAAGAAATTGGTATGATTTCGATCTTATGTTTGAAATCTTTTCTGAGATGCCTGAGATTGAATTAAATATTTATGGCATGG
>CAZELC010000297.1:0-3899 GCA_964512865.1 uncultured Bacteroidales bacterium | reverse complement strand
AATAATATGGGGGTGAAGTTAATAATAAACTATACTTTTGATTTTTATTAATTAATCTATTAAGAATTACGGTTGAATCGCCATAATATATACACGAATTCTTGATAGCATTTATGCCTTTTTCATACCTCCATTCAATTTTCTTTTCAAGCAGAGCAACAGGAGCAATTTTTGGCGGTTTTGACATATTATTTCTTTTCCACCATTCAATTGAATAATTCTGCCCCATTGATTTTGTTAATTGCATTTGATTGGATAAACCACTACCAATCTTATCATGCAGTGATAATATAATGAAGACCATAAGAGTCGCATCAACAGTTCTGTTTTTCCAGTCAAGATTATCCCTTGCTGCAAGTAAAAAACTCAATACCTCTTTACAATAGCAATAATGATAAAATAACGGCATTGATTTAGCTTCATTTTTATATTTTCCGGAAAGTTCATATATCTCATATAATCTATTTATAACACTTTCTTTTCTTCTGGCTGGATTCAGCTTAACAAAACTGTATAACCAGCCTACCGGATTAATCTCAATACCGTCACAAAAACGTTCTAACAAACCGCCAATATATAGTGTTGTACCTCTACCAGCAAAAGGATCTAAAACCTTATCACCGACATTAGAATATTGTGATATTACGTCATAAGCAAACTCATTCGGAAACATCGCATAATATGGACCAACAGCTGACCATCTGCCTTCAGCAAAATTTCTGTTTTTTATTATATCTTTTTCAATCAAATTCATAATTATTTACACAATAATTCTTTAGCAAGGGTTTCTAAAATCTTCTTACCGAGGTTAAGTGGTATCGATGCCTCGGCATGAGCATTAATAAGCGGCGATATCGAATTTTTATACATCGAAGATGAAAGTTGATCCAGAACTGTCATGACATCAGCTATTCTTGGGAACTGTTCAACTTCTGCCTTCTTAATATTCTTCTGATTATCATTAAAAAATGCCACAGTACCGACTATTTTGTATCCGCTTAAATTCTTATAAAAGAATTTTCTGCCATAATATGTATCCTGCCCATAGGTCTTGTCTTTACTTGCAGAGAAAACAATATTGTTTTTTATATAATCATCATCCAGCAGAAAAAGAGATTGAGGTTTAAACTTTGCAGGTGCTCCATCTTTATCAATATCAATCTCATCAAAATGATTAACAAATGCACCTGTTTTTTCTATTCCAATAATCATCAGATCAACATCATCTACCCGCAGTTTTTTGGCTTTTTCATTAATCCTGTTAAGCTCTTCCGTAATCGGTTTTGCTAACCATGAAGCAGTACTGAATACAGCAAGAGGGCCATCCATAATAAATACAATTCGCTTTAACAACGATAGCATATTCTTGTTTTCGAAATAACGTAATATGTTTATTAGAGCTAATTTTTCAATTGTTTGCATCACCTGACCATATAATTCACCATTACTTCCGGCAGGATTCATTAACTCATGTAATCTCAAAGCATCTGTAGAATATAAATCATATTTACCGCACTTACATTTATATATGCCATAGCCGTATTTATAATCTTCGTCACATATATATATATCAACTGGGCATTTAGGTAGCTTAGGAGCATGCTTATCTGCAATTTTATATTTTAATAGAATTTCATAAGTATTTAATAAAGATTCTCCGTCATCGAAAATCCTGAATCTGTTGAATTCGTTATATAGTACATTTCTAAAAGATTCTCTTGCTGTTGAACTATTATCCAGAATAACATTAGTTCCAGGAACAACTGTGTCAAGTGAACCGGTTTCTTCAGCCTCTCTCATCTTTTTTGGATCTATAAAATCATCATTTGCCGCTTCCGCTATTTTTTTTAAATTCGTAATAACAGATGCAACTGTTATATATCCGATTTCAGCCGTTGGAAAGCCGTTCTTCACCGGTGTAGCCTGATAACTGCCATCTATTGAAATCACCCAGTCAGGTACCCACTCACCAGGTTTTAACTCCGATTTAGACAGAGTATTTATCTTACTATCATTATCATCTGCCTTGCGTATTATCATTCCTGATAATAAAGTTTTTACAACTTCACTGTTTACGATTCGCTTTAAAGGTTCGTATTTGGCATATTCATTTTCAAACGGCATCACTAACCTTCTTCAGACATATCGAATTTCTTCACCTGAACCGGTATTACGAATAAGTTGCTTAATGTTTTTACCCGTAAAAATCCCTTATCCTGGGCTTTGCGTATAGAAGATTCAAAATAAGCAAAATCATAATATTTAACAAGTTCTCTTGTCTCATCTGTATTATTTAAATGTGCTATGAACCAGTTAGCTGTATTCTTTAAAATATTCTTTTGGATACTGCTGACTTCCTGGGTGGCATAAACTAATCCTAATCTATATTTTGATCCTTCCTTAGCAGTTCTTACCCAAATTTCTTTTAAATCAAGTTCATTCCCTGCGGGTAATATGTTATGTGCCTCCTCAACATAAATTATTATATCAGGAGGCATTTCACCGTTTCTAAATCTAATCTGATTTTGCGTGAAAATATATTTCATTACTCGATTAGCTGAAGATTTATTAAGCTCTGGATCGCCACTTGACTGATCAATTATAACCAGCTTACCGTTAACAAGATCATTATAAATAGTTTCAGCATAATCTGTTGTTGTATCAGGCGAATGTTGATTTATCACTTTACCCAATTGTCTTACTCCATTGGGATATTTAAACATCTCTAAAATTTTTTTTAACTCTTCATCTGCCCAATTATCACCTGAAGCATTCGGTCTATCATTTACATACCAGTCTTCGAAAGCTTTATACTCTGCAGTCGAGAAATAACTATATAGAGACGAAAATGCATTAGCTAAACTACTTAATGAAGGATTGGCTTGAGAGAATATTTTGGCGGCGGATGCATAAGCTGCTGAATTAGCATCATCACTTGTCACATTATTCATTCCATTAAATGGTTTTCTGGTTGCATCCGGTCTACCTTCTCTTAATTCAGCGCTAAATAAACCTCTTGTATTTACACTAAAAGTTGTAGGAACTTCAAACCCTGCTTTTGCCAACAGAGCTCTATATGCCAATACTCTGCGGTTATATCTTGTAACCGCACTTCTATCATTTGGATCAGGCTGTTCGAATGTTACTTGTATAAAATTAGTTATGAATTTAGCTGAATCTTTAGCTAATGAGGCATCGATTATTTCTTTACCTATTTGCAGATTTTCATCTAAATAAAAATTTAAAAGCATAAGATTTCTATGAGGATCATTTATGTGCGGAAAAACACCATAAGTTATCACCTCATTTTCACGAGCTGCACCATTTTTATCCCATACATTCTTCAATGCATTCCGATTTCCGCTACCATCTCTATCCTGCTCATTTTCATTAGCATATTCACCGTTCGGATCAAAAATAATCTGCCCTATCCTCAATGAGGTGTCTGTACTCCTTTCAGGATATCTTAAATTATAAACAGATTGAGCTATTATTTTTGTTGTATTTGATTTTCCTGTTCTAGTCATACCGAACAGAGCAGTTTTCTGCGCAAGTAAATCCGAAGGATTGATATAAACCGGAACATTTGATATCCCCTGGAATTCCCGATTTGTTGAAGCATATCTTACTTCACCGATACGAACTCTTGCACTTGATCTCTGATCCTGTATATTCGTCGGATCAAGATAATTCACTATGATTTCAAGTGCCCTGTCATTTGGTTTATAAATTTTCAATCCTCTATTGGGATAATAGTTTGATATATCACTTCCAAAAAACAGACCAAGACCAGAATCGGGATTATCCTGCTGGCGCCTGACAAGAAAAAAGGTTCCAATAACTCTGCATTTAACACCGGCATAGCTTAAATGGTTTCTTGTATATGGATCCATGCCATC
>CAZELC010000296.1:0-3902 GCA_964512865.1 uncultured Bacteroidales bacterium | reverse complement strand
TTTCGATAACCAGTGGGTTTGGCATTTCCCATTTTTGAATTACAGTTTCAACTAATTTGCTTCTAACGACAATAATAACAGGTAATTCTGAATTTATTAAAATATCTGTCAGGCAAGACGCCCATCCACCATTATTAATTTCCAGAAATCCGATTTCATCAATAACAACAATTTGAGCGGCAGAAATTGATTCTTTTGAGAGTATTTTTTTCCCAAAGTCGAAACCTTCATTGCTGAAATAATATTTACCAGTTTTAACCATATTCTCATTACCGGTAGTACCCGAAATCATTTTTTCTTCTCCCGTTAATAAGTCAGTAATGTAATAACCAATTCGTTTTTCGTTATCTAAGATTGCCGGAGAAATAAACCCAACAGCTTTTATTTTATTGTTTTTCAGTAATTCGATAATTTTCTTAAGAAATGTTGTTTTTCCCTGCCCAACTTCACCGCTAATAATAATTATCCTGTCTTTCATATTCATAGTGGTCATAATTCTGTCGAGCCATACATTTGCTTGTAAAACTATCTGTCCAACAATTGATACCGGTTTTTTAAAAAAGTTTTTAAAATCAGGAATATTTGCAATAACAAAAGGCAATGTCTCAAATGCTACTTCTAACGCCAGTGGCAGCTGCCGAACTGCTGTTTTAAAAAAGAATTTCCTGATAACAGGGTTAGTAAGTTCTGTTCCAATAACAGAAAAGCCGATAATCATTACTGCTGCCCGCAAATTCATCTGTAGACCGATAATCATACCTGCAATAAAATCGTTGTTTTTAGCCTGAAATTGCGTGAAAAGATAACTTGTAAGCATTGTAATAACAATAAAAATAATCCAGAATTTTGGTTTTTTAAGTGGTCGCAGTGCTTTTCTGTAATGTAATGCCCAAATAAAAACCGAAGCAATTCCAAAACTTGCCCACCATGCTATTCCGGTAAAATTCATCAGACACAATACAGAAATCATTATTACTATATTTAAAGTAAGCCATAATAATGATGTTTTTTGCTTTGCAGTCTCACCGTCTTTGTTTTTAATATCTTTTTTGTTCGTTGTGTTTATTTGAATTTCCTCAGGTTTTTTTACAGCTTTTTTCCCGATATAAACTCCTATAAGAGATGCTGCAATGCCAATTAACAGGTATATTATCCATAAAGCCAACACCGGCGACCAGATATTTTCAAAACTGATATTCAGCTGTTTCTGAGCAAATTTAGTCAGGTCTTTGTATAGGTTTACCATGTTAAAGCCATAAACAATAATAAATGATGTGATTTTCTGCACAAAAGTCCACGACATTGCAAGCATACCACCGATAATAAATGCAAAAATATTTCTTCTGAATATTATAACCGAAAACTCCAAAAGCAACGACTCGAAAAATATTGCTATCATTGGTCCAAATATGATGGCGCTGGGTGACACCGATTTCATAAGTGCACAAATTAAACCTGATCGCCAGAAAAGACCTTTATTTTTCCACAGATAGCTTACAGAAACAAGCAGTACGATTCCAATTCCCGTAAGAAAGTTGCTGGCAAAAGGGATACGCAGATTATGCAGAAAGCTGCCAAGCACTATTTCTGAAGAAGCCCAGAGGCATCCCAAAACAGATGCTTTAAGCCATGTGTCAGAGAGTTGTTTTCTTTGCATCATTAATTATACATATTTTTTTTGCTCCGTTATGAAAAAGATGATAACCAGAAGCACCTTCGCCAACAGCGTAAAATATTTGATCGGGATCTGTTATTTTTGTTGACCCAATAATGTTTACACCTTTACTGAAAAGAACTTCAGGGAAAATTCCTGCGCTGGGTCCAACAATAATTACCTGTTTAATTGGCGGTATGGCTGCAAGTAATTCGTCGAGGCTGTTATTTACAAGTGTTGAGCCTGTGATAATAATAATATCGGATTGCGGCAAAACTTTAATAAATTCACGTGCAGGAGCAAAATATTTTTGATATTCTTCCTGTATCGCACTTTTATCAAGCTCAAGAATTGTCAGTTTAGAAGGCGATTCTGCTATTTTTTTGATATAAGAAGTAAACGCTCCTACAATGCAGATTGCTTTTCTGTTGTCGATTTCTAATAAATCCAAAGGATCCATTGATTCGATAACCTTATAGCCGGCTTTTTCAGTAAGCTCAGCAGAAACAGCGTTTATTGCTGCAATTTTTACAAATGACAGGATAGGAGAGTTCTCGCTGAAATTAATCAAGTCAATGAGTTTTTCACCATGCATTTTCCCCGGAGAAAAAATACCAAAATCTTTATTTCTGCTTTTGCAGCAGTTTATCATATTGTGGTCAACGGCCGCAATTCCGCAATAACCGTTTGATAACTGTACAAAGGTAAAGTGAATTCCTGCAATAATTCTGTCAATAGTAACAGTTTTATAATTATCACTGTAGCGAGTTTTTAATAAATCATAAACTTCCTGTAAAATCATTTAATACCGGTTATATATAATTAATTTTTATTTTAAACTCAATTATAATTGGTTCTTCAGGCGACTTAAGAAGATTTTTTACTTTGTATTTTAATATATAGTTTTTTTCACCTTTAATATCTCTTGGCGCAGGTTTTATATCGAGATAAGTAACTGAATTAGCCCTCATTGTTGTCTTCTTCGTAATTATTAATATTTTATCGGCTTCAGCGAGTTCTATTTCAAAATCAACACAGCTGTTATTTTGTATTTTTATATAATTGAAATAATTGCCTTTACTGTCGGCATCAATTGTAAATTCAGGATTTAATATTTTTATTGAAGCATCAAATATTGCTTTTAAAAATTCTTCCTTGCCAAACAAAAGATTATTATAATAAACAATATTTCTATGCTGTATTAAAGCTTCTTTAATGGCTGCAATGCCTGTATCTTTAGTGAAAACTATATCGATCGGTCTGTGTAAACCGTACTCTGAATTAAATTCCATTGAAGATGGATCATGAATATCTGAACCCGACATAATGGTGATATTTTTTTTATTTGCCCACGAAAAAACCAGAGGAGAATAATAATAACTGTTAACTATTTCAATACCATTCATCATCCCTGAGTTAAAAACAGCTTCATGAATACTATCCCAAACAGGGATATTATCAGGCATTTTCCAACCCGGGTGATTCCAAGAAATAAATGCACCCTGAGCTGCGGCCTCCTTTAGGGCACTAAAGCCATCAGTAATATCTATCTTTTTCAAATCGTTGATAAATAGTGCATTAAAATGACCAAATGGCATCGGCTTAGTTATTTCTGTTCCTTTTATTAGGATTATTCCGAGTTTGTCGGCCAATGGTTTGGCAATTTCATAATTACGGCTGAAATTATCGTCATCTACATTATTTTTAACATGATGTCCCAGATGATCGGTAATTGCAATAACATCAAGTCCTTCAGCCCAAGCTTCTTCAACTCTTACTGTTGGCCATACGGTTCCGTCAGAAAAAACGGTATGCAAATGAAAATCGCATTTCAGAGTTTTGTATCCCGGTATATCGGGAAAATTAAGAACTTTTCTTGATGGCGTTTGGCCTGTTATACTATTGATTATAAATAAAATATTTATCAGAATTAAGCAGGAGCAGCTTAGGATGTTTTTTGTTTTCATTTGATATCATTTAGGTTTTGGCAATTTATTACTGAAATAGCAATAGAATTGATACGGATACCTGCAAAGATAAATTTTTCTGCCGATATGCAATAAAATGCAAATCGAAAAAGACTAAAATAGCTTAATGTAATTTTTGGAATTAGGAAAAGTTTTACAGCATTCCCAGTTCAAGTTTGGCTGCATCTGTCATAAGATCGGGATTCCATTCGGGCTCAAAAACAACCTCCACAACAACATCTTTAACCCCATTTATTTCTTTGATGGTATTTTTTACGATA
>CAZELC010000295.1:0-3908 GCA_964512865.1 uncultured Bacteroidales bacterium | reverse complement strand
ATCCAGGAAAGTGGCCTGTATAGTTTAAAGGGTAATAGCCACTGATATATTGAGGATACGATTCAACAGCTAGCACATAATTACCTGAGTCGGCAACTATACGGAAATCTCCATTTGATTGACTGAAATCGTAAAAAGTTTTATCTTGAATTCCACTAACCGATTTTACAACTATTCCCGATAATGGAGGTTCGCCTACATCATAAATATTATTATTATTGAGATCATTAAAAGCAGAACCCTTTAATGCATTGTATTTTTCTCCTTTAAGGATAAGTTTGTTTGTTCCACAAACAAATATTGTATTAGAATCAACAAAACTAACTCCCTGCAAAACGCTGCTATAGTTAAGTGTTTCCCTTTGCCAAGTTGCTCCACCATCAAATGTTTTACATACAACAGGATACCCAAAATGATTATCAATGATATTGCCCTTATAATTACCAACAGCATAACCAATATTATTTTTAAAACATAAGGCATTTAATACTATAGAAGTATCTGAAAAGATCACATTCCACGTTTCGCCAATATCCAATGAGCGAAAGATCTTACCCCTACTGCTACACAAATATCCAGTATTATTATCAAACTGCAAATCATTGTAGGCGGCCGGAACCGGATCTATCTGTATTGATATGACATAAACACTGTCATTTGAGATTCGATATTTTTGAATACTGTCAGTAATTTCATACATATTAAATATGCCAAAACCCACTTTTGAGTTTAAAAAGGTAATTTTCGGATTAATCATAAAATCAGAAGCAGGTTTATTAAACGCGAAATCATCCCAGGCTAAACAATTATTGGTTGTTCTAATAAAAAAACTTCGGCTAGGATAACTGGTGTAGTAGGTCATAAATCCAGTATCAGCACTGGTAAAATACATCCCCGGATAAAAACCATCTATATTAAATGAATAGAGTGTAAATAAAGGCAATATCCAACTCAATCCCCCATCATTTGTATTAGAAAAATTATGTCCATTAAAAAAACACCAATTATTACTATCTACAATAAAAGGTATTCCATCGTAAAAAGAATCCGTCCAAGTTTCTCCTCCGTTGATCGTCATTATTGGCATAGATCTATTTGTATCAGTATTAAGATACCCTACTGATTTACTAACCATCTTAATTGAATTATATGAATCTCCATAAAAGGAATTAACATCATGTATCTGCCTCCACTCCTGCGAAAAGCCTGATAGGCATAAAAAGAAAAGAATGATGGAAAAGTAAAGTTTTTTCATTTTTACAAATTAAGTAAATAACATCGAAAAACCGTTAAGCTTGTTTTATTGTACACCAAATATAATAAACTATAAGATATCAGGCAACTAAAAATATAAATAATCTTTGCAAATAACCCGACAAATCAGTTAAAGGTAATTTCAGGCAAGTTAATGGTATTCCGTTTAAAAAATAATGCGGGTGTTTATATTAAAATCCCATCCCTACCCTTATCCCCATAGGGATATTCTTCGACTCATCAAATGCAGCAAAGAAATCGACTCTGAAGTAAATCGGAAGTTTTAAAAAAGGAATACCGATATGTTCAAGACCGGCATTTAATTCGAAATAGTTGGCTATCTTATCGTTTTTCAGATAATGAATACCTATAACTTCATGCAAACGGAGTTTTTTTATCAAAGGTATCTTATTTAACATCCATCCACAGAAATGATGCTCAAAATGACCTTCAAAATACTGAACATTTGTTGAATATGAATAATAAGGAAGAAAATTGAAACCTGAGAGATTATCGGCACTACCAGAACCACCAATAGTAATGCTGCGGTTATCGGTATTTCGACCCTTTAGTCTTTGAAGGAAAATAGTCTGATTGCCACGGAAATGATGATAATCAATAAAATTCATCTTAGTGTTGTTGATATAATAACCATACTCCAGATTAAAATTAAAAAATCCTAATATTCCCACAGGCTGATGATGTTTTATAGTAGCATTTATAAAATCGTAATCAGCATCACCAAAAGCTTTATGATATCTCAGTTCGAGTTCAGGAAATTTGGTACCCATTATATATTTCCTGTTTGGCTCAGTAGAGTACTTCTGCTTAATCCTGAACCTGAAACCTATATCGGTTTCTATGGTGTAATTTCCTGACTTTGCAAATGGGTAATCTGTATTGTCTTCAAATTGCGGGTCGTTGGAAGTAAATCTTCTTACTGTGCTTTTGTTGAAACAAAATGTGTCGGCATTAACAAGCGGCATACGATAATTATAAGCTGCTGTTGCATCGAAATAAATTCCGTTAATAATTTCTGTATTAAAACTTGTCGTTGCAAACCATTTTTCATAATACTTTGCGTAATTAAGCTTTTCAAAAAGAGTATAGTAAGTGTTAACAAGTGGCACAATAGGTTCGCTGCCATCATACTGAAATATGTTTTTGCCTCCTGAAACACTTATTCCCATAAATTGCTCAGGCTTTATTGTCTGATTCCATTTAAGTGTTCCGTTAAGATGAGTATTTGAAAATCCATATCTCAATGAACCATAGATTGAGTACTCTCTGTTATTTTTAAGCTTCTTTTCAAAGCCGGCTCTGAGATTAAGTGCGATACCTTCAACGGTATTGAACTGAACACTGCTTACTAATGGTGTAATTCTAAGAGAATAACCATAATATGATCTTTCGTAATTATAAGCTTTCCAAAGCAATGAGCCAAATTTAAATTTATTGTTTTTCCTATCCACAGAATCTCTGTATGGTTTCGAATTAATTCTTAATTCCATGCTATCTTTTGTATGGTAATCCTTTACTTCTTCAGAAGTTAGGGCAATCGGGCGCACGGTTTCCCAATAAGCTGAATCTTTCTTATTGGCATCTTCCTGAATCTTACTTGTTTCATTATTAAAAAATCCTTTTTCAAATTGAGGTTTCAGATCATATCCCGATTGAAATCCAATAAAATATCCGTCGATTCCAAAACCCAGAAAATTGATATAATAATCAATTTTGTTTGATACAGGCATCCACATATTGCTGTCAACGGGAGAAAACAACTGCTGCACTCTCAGTGAGTCGAAAAGTTCAAGCTGTCCTTCTTTTTTAGCAGTAAGGTCGGCACTGTGAATATTCCATTTGTCATCCACAATAAAAATATAACCACTGAAAACAGGGTCGCTTTTTCTTAGTGGTATTTCTTTGTTTTTATTAAATACAAAAATTTTTTGGATTTATTTAACGTCAAGAAGGTATTTTTTATAAAAAAATTAGCTGCTTTATATTGGCGAAATAAGTCCTCTTTTGCTGAAGCCATGTACTGTATTTTCATAGAAATTAATGAGCATAAGCGATGCTGTGTTGAAACTGTAATCGCTTTTATCACCGCTTATTTTTGATGAAATCATTACTTCCTTCATTTTATCGGGCTTCTCAACATATAATTTTGAAACTGTTTCGGAAAAGTAAATAACATCTCTTCCGAGTGAATCAAGCTTTGACATTTCATTTTTCTCGATAATCTTTTCCTTCTTCATGCCCATGAACATTTCCGGGTATTTAATGCGGATAAGGTTTTTATTATAAACTTCGCTTGAGTATGATTTGGGGTTTTCGAGATAATAATCTTTCTTTTTGATGGTTTCCCTAATTATTCTATAAGCCGGATCTTCATCTTTTGCAGAGATAACTACCTCACTGAGCATCAGCTCACTTTTTTCGAGTACGATATTAACGGTTATATCACTGCCATTCACTGTAACGGATTTAATCTTTTTTTTATATCCTATCATACTGAATGACAGCTCATAAATTCCATCTTTTTCAACCCTCAGTTTATAAAAACCTCTTTCATTAGTTGAGCATCCCTGTGATGAACCGCTGATAAAAACACTCACAAATGCCAATGGCTTCGATGCGTCAGTGACAACCCC
>CAZELC010000294.1:0-3932 GCA_964512865.1 uncultured Bacteroidales bacterium | reverse complement strand
GCAAAAAACAAAAAGCTTCTCCCGATTCAAAACTTTAATGAAATTCGTGTTAAGAATAATTTTAGGAATTTGTTTTTCCTTTTTAATATTTGATGGTAATGCACAGGAAAAACCAGATTCGGTAGTAACTTCCAAATATTTTATTGTTGTCCATGGTGGCGCAGGAAACATAATGCCATCAAATCTTCCCGACAGTTTATTATACAAAGAAAAACTAACAGAAGCTTTAAAGAAAGCTTCCGATACTTTAGCTAAAGGCGGTACAAGCCTCGATGCAGTTGAGGTAGCAATTCATGTAATGGAAGATTCCCCCTTGTTCAATGCAGGCAAGGGCGCGGTATTCAATGATGAGGGTAAGAATGAACTGGATGCTTCCATTATGGATGGCAAAACGCTCAAAGCAGGAGCGGTTGCCGGAGTTACAACTATCCGTAATCCTATTTCTGCTGCACGGGTCGTAATGGAAAAATCGAAACATGTGATGCTGATGGGCAAGGGCGCTGAAATTTTTGCAAAAGAACAGGGACTTGAAATTGTTGACCCTTCTTATTTCTTTGACCAGAAACGCTGGAACTTATATCTGAAATTAAAAGGCAAATCGGAAATAAAGACTACTGGCGCTGATACTGCTCATGGTACTGTTGGTGTTGTGGCTCTTGATAAATATGGTAACCTGGCAGCAGGAACATCTACCGGTGGACTTTCGAATAAAAAATACGGCAGGATTGGCGATTCGCCCATTATAGGAGCAGGGACTTACGCTAACAATAAAACCTGTGCTGTTTCTTGTACCGGGACAGGTGAATATTTTATCCGTAATGTGGTGGCTTACGATATGTCGGCATTGATGGAATACAAAGGATACACTATACAGCAGGCTGCCGATTATATTATTCATGATAAATTACAATCGCAGGGTGGCGATGGTGGATTAATAGCACTTGATAAGAACGGAAATTATACCATGACCTTCAATACCGAAGGCATGTTTCGCGGTTATACAGATTCAAGTGGAGTAGTAAAAGTGATGCTGTTCAAATAAATTATTCTTTAATTAGTTTTCCTACATTAGCTCCTTTAGAATTCTTTATTTTGATGAAGTAGATCCCTTTTGAGAGAGAGGATATATCGACTTTTATTAATATGCTGGTTTCGGCTTCGCTCAACCAGCTATTTCGGCTTCGCTCAACCAGCTATTTCGGCTACGCTCAACCAGCGTGTGATTTGCTTTCTCCGCCGCGGCGGATCGTATCTTTGAAATAATAGTAACAACGAATCCAAAACAATTACATATTCAATTCCAGTTGTGATTTGCTCTCAATTCGTATCTTTGAAATAATAGTAACAACTACATGCAGTTATTCACTTCATTTACATTGGTTGTGATTTGCTCTCAATTCGTATCTTTGAAATAATAGTAACAACCCATTTCAGCTCCACCTATATCTGTGTAAAGTTGTGATTTGCTCTCAATTCGTATCTTTGAAATAATAGTAACAACTTAAAGTCCATGGATTACCTTTCATTGTAGTTGTGATTTGCTCTCAATTCGTATCTTTGAAATAATAGTAACAACATAGATTATACAGCATTATCAGCAGTAGTAGTTGTGATTTGCTCTCAATTCGTATCTTTGAAATAATAGTAACAACTATCCCGAAAAATATAATGAATATAAAGCAGTTGTGATTTGCTCTCAATTCGTATCTTTGAAATAATAGTAACAACTTGCAAATTTCAGACGGGAATGGAGGAGCAGTTGTGATTTGCTCTCAATTCGTATCTTTGAAATAATAGTAACAACTAAAAGCTGTAATTCATATTGAAGCGTTTCAGTTGTGATTTGCTCTCAATTCGTATCTTTGAAATAATAGTAACAACTATCGGCTAGAATACATAAATCGGAAAAGAGTTGTGATTTGCTCTCAATTCGTATCTTTGAAATAATAGTAACAACAGGAACAGAAACGCCTGCTGCTGCACTTCGTTGTGATTTGCTCTCAATTCGTATCTTTGAAATAATAGTAACAACTCTAATCCTGTTGTGATTATTTCACTTCCAGTTGTGATTTGCTCTCAATTCGTATCTTTGAAATAATAGTAACAACAATGCTTCTTTTTTTTCATCTTTTTTAAGAGTTGTGATTTGCTCTCAATTCGTATCTTTGAAATAATAGTAACAACATACCATAGTTGTTTACCTTTATTATCAAGCAAAAGAGGTTGTTATTACAATTTAAAAAATGAGGAAATCTCTAATGGTTTATTTTATCATTAGAGATTTTTTTATTTCAATTTTAGAATAATTCCAGTTGCTGTGGTACATCGGGTATTTCCTGTTTGTTAACGCCATAAAATATTTCCATTTGCCCAAATTGCTTATCGGTAATTTGTAATATACCTATGTGACCTTCTTCTGGTAATAATTTTATTACACGTTTTTTATGAACTTCTGCATTTTCAGAACTGGCGCTATGTCGAACATACATACTGAACTGGAACATGCTGAAACCGTCTTTCATAATATCTTTGCGAAAACGAGCAGCAATACGCCTATGTTTTTTTGTTTCAGTTGGCAGGTCATACATTACAATTGTCCACATTATTCTGTATGCATTTAAACGATCGGTTTTCATAAACACATTAATCTATTTCAGGCAATAAAAGCTTTCTTTGTTCTCCTGTAAAACATTTAACGAGACTTACCGATGTTCGTTGTGTAGCTATCATCAGTGGACTTTTTTCATTATCCATTACAATATCAATAGCAGGAATTTTTAAAAAAATAGTTTTTATTTCTTTAGTTAATTCTTCACATACACCATATTCATCAATTATCTCGCAAACAATTTTATCAACAAAAGGTCTATATGGTTCCATTAGATCATCCGCAAGGCAATATGCATTGTACTTATTTGCATGGTGTATACCCAGCGTAGGTAATAAGCCTGCACCAACAATGCTACGCGCCATAGTCGCTCTCAGAATTGCATATCCATAATTAAGGAAATTATTAGGTGATGCTTCTTCTCTATGTCTTCTGAAACCAGGTATATTAGGAAAAATATTCTGCCAGTAATAAGCAGCTGCTAAAGCTTCGCAATTATCACTATCACCGCTTTTCACATTTTTATAAAGTGGAATTAAATAGTTATTACTTATACTTCTGCTTGCCAATAATGCAGCCTGATTTTTTATTTTTTGAGTAATTGTTTGTGCCCACAATTGTTTTTTTAATGGCTCTGTAGCATCAAGCTGAATTCTGAATCGCTCATTTTGTAAGGTGTTTACACTTAAAGGAAGCATTAATCCAACGGGATGATGAGTGCTGTTACATGTTATCAGCGCCACATTATTATCGAGCAATGCTTCTATCAAAGCTTGTGTAATGGTAATTTGTTTATGGTCGAGCACAACAATGCCAATATCTTCAACAGGGATAATGGCTACTGAATCTTTTTTAAATTCAGTTGGAAGCAAATCATTCTTTTCTACTTCGGGTAACCGAACAAGTAATTGAGCATTATTCAAACTCAAATAAGCAGGGTTGCCAAAATATAATGTGCGTTTAATCATTTATGAAAGTTTAGATTTTCCATTCAATAGACCCATCATAAGTTATTTTAAAATCTATGTTTTCAAATAAACAATTCATTTTATCACAAGTAAAATCTAATCTATCTTGATATGTTTCGGGCAAAAATTCTTTCTCTCCTTTTTTTGTTTTTATATCAGGATTAGCTTCTATGGGATTTAATAAATAAATATAAGCAGTGTTTTCTCCTAATTCATTAAATTTGAATATTTCAAACAATCTACTTTTTGCATTTGCATCTGTAATTTCATCTTTATGCTCTTTATAAAAAATAACCCTGTCCCCAACTTTTAAAATAACCTTTAAATAAAGTGTTTTCTCATTATTACCTTTTCCT
>CAZELC010000293.1:0-3953 GCA_964512865.1 uncultured Bacteroidales bacterium | reverse complement strand
ATATGTTTGCAATGGGAATTTTGAATTTAAAAGTAGCTGCCCCACAGATCAGGATCAATTATGCAAAGCTGAACCTTGGCAAATTTCAAATTGTATTTTAAATGGTCAAACATGGCCAAGTTCTTCTCCTGATTATTACAACTCCTGTTCAGCTTGTAATCCCCCATATCCCACAGGAAGTATTTGTGTTGGTATTCCATATAATGGAAATGTTATTGGACTTGATGATCATACTCCTCCATCAGGTAATAATGCAGGCTATGCCGGTTTTATTGCTGAAGGTCCAAATCATAGTAGGGAATATATTCAACAGCCCTTAAAATACACATTGACAGCTGGCAATACATATCATATCGAAATGTGGTTAGCCCATGATGGACGGAGTTCAAAAGCTTGTGATGGAATTCAATGTTATTTTACAAATGGACAACCAATACAGCCGTACACTTGGCCTATAACAAATGTAATTACATCGCAACTATCACCAGCATCAGGTATTATTACTTCCAATGGTTGGACACTATATTCAGAAGATTTTACTGTTCCTTCTGGAGTCAATAATTTGAATTGGGTTACAATTGGAGTTTTTTCAAATAACCCCCAGACTACGGGCGTAACTCCTGACAGTTATTTTGCTGGATCACATAACCAAAACGCATACTATTTTATTGATGACATTAGCATTCAATATAAACCGACTGTCACAGCTACGGCATCACCTGCAACTATTTGTATAGGTGATAACTCTACTTTAACTGCAAGTGGAGCAGCAAACTATTTTTGGTGGGCACCAATTAGTTTACATACAAATAGCCCTGTAACTGTTAACCCAACAGCTACCACAACATATTCTGTTACTGGGGTTTCATCATCTGGTTGTACTGGGAGTACCACGGTAACGGTCACAGTAAATACACCCCAACCAAGTTTTGTTTATTCTAATGAATGCTTAACTGATGTGCAATCATTTCAGGGTTCTTCAACATGCCCAAGTAGTGTGGCAAATTGGGATTGGAATTTTGGTGATGGAACTTCTCACGTAAGTGGGTCTGGTGCAAGTAGTGTAACGCACGATTATCAAAACGCAGGCAACTATATTGTAACTTTAACAATCACTGACCTCAATGGTAATACATATTATTACCAGCAACAAATTGTTGTTATTGCTGTTCCTGTGCCTATTGTTACTGGGCCTAATAACTCATGCGAATCTATAAGCGGATATCGAATAACGAACTGGGTCTCCGGCTGTACATATTCATACACATTAACTGGTCAACCTGTACCAATTTCATCTAGTTTATTTGCTGTATATTTTCCTGTTACTAACCCAACTTATTCCGGCAATTTAATAGTAAGTTGCACTGACACTATTTCAGGATGCCTTACGAGTGATACGATTCATATTTTCTCATGTTGTTCAAAAGTCGGTAGTAATATATGGGCAAATGACACGATAAATACAACAGTGATTGACAATGTTGGGGTTGCCGTTAACGGAACTGTTATAATTAATGCAAATGTCACTTTTAATAATACTGTAATTTATATGGGACCTGAAGCAAGATTTGATGTTAATCCTGGTAAAACCCTCTCAATAAATGGATGTACCGTACTTGCCTATTGTGACCATATGTGGGATGGAATGTATGCAGAAAGTCCTACTGCAAAAATTGAAATAAAAAACTCTCCGTTTATTCAGGATGCAATTAATGGAATAGTTTCAAGCAATGGCGGTCAGTTATATTTATATAATAGTACTTTTAAAAATAATTACTATAACGTAATTATCCGTAATTACATTACAATATATGACCATCCCGCTTATATTTCAGGGTGCAGATTTATTGGTGCTGAGGTTCTGCCTTACCCTCCTATGAATCCTCTTCCAACCTTTATTGGTATAGTGATAGATAGTGTCGGTAATGAAAACACAGGAGGCTCAACAAATACTTATGCAACAATAGGTGATATAATTGCAGGAACAACAGGAGGTTCTATAACCAATAGTAAATGCAATTACTTTAGAAAAACCGGTGTTGGTATTTTTGTAAAAAATTCAAACGCTAATATTTACAACTGCTATTTCAGTGGAGAAAACAACACTTATGGAACTGGTTCTGCTGTTTATATACAAGGTAAAACATTATCAGGTCAGCAGGTAAACAATGTTAAACACAAAGTCAATATTGGAGGTAGTAACCCGAAACGCATTGTTGTTGATTCAAGTTATGCCGGTGTATATAGCGATAAGAATATTGATCTAAAAGTTTTGTACAATAAGTTTTTTAAGAACACGTTTGGAGTGCTTTATATGGAAAATAACTATTCTGGTTCGGGCAATAACGATTCAGTAAATATCTCTTATAACACATTCCTAACTTGTAACTATTCCGTTTATTCAGCACTTAATATGCGGTGTCTCTCTAACATAAAGTATAATAGAATAAATGATTCCACAACAGGAGCCAATTGGTTTAGTGTAGGAATTGGGATGTACGGTACACAGCAATCAAATGAAACAGCATTCATTAAATACAATAATATTACTTCTAAAGGTGCAGGTATATGGCCTCTGGCATTTTTTGGTACTTTGCAAATTGATAACAACTTTATTACTTTGCCTACAATTAGCTATGCAGCAACAGCAGGAATTAAGGTGCAAAACTGTCCGGGTGTAAAAATTCGCTCGAATGCTGTCATTACATCTGACATGGTTGATACGTACGGCATATCTGTTGAACAAACCAATTCAGCGACATTACAATGCGATAGCGTGGTCGGCATGCAATACGGTATAACTTTTTGGGGTGCCAATTTAAGTACTAACAACAGCGTACTTCAAGGGTGCAGTTTTAATGCTTGTTCATACGGGCTGGTTAAAACAAGTAACGCTATTATTGGCAATCAGGGAAACCGTACAACTAGCAAGGACAATAAATGGTATAATTTCACAGGTTTTACACATGGTTATAGTGTTAGCTCTCCAGTAACTGATACATTATTTGTAAGAAATGGAACTATTTATAATCCAAATACAATTTTGAATTTAACAGGAACAGGATTAAGAAAATATTTAATTACCCCAACAAATAGTATTTATAAATGTAGTACTATTCAACAAATGCAACTAATACTAGGTGGTTTATTGGTTTCTGAAAACAATTTCGGACTTTTTAATGCAATTGTGGATGAAAGTATCAACTATACAGGTAATAATTTTGAAGCGGAATATTTAACAAAACAGGCATTATTCAAACTTATTATTAATAATCCTACTGAATTTGCTAATAGCTTTAGCATGGCTGATTACATTTCAAGTACTGATAATCTTGCAATGGGAAAGCTTACAAAAGCAGAAATGCTGATAGGCAATAATAACTTAACCACTGCCGAACCGCTTAATAATGCAGCAGTACCCACAAACCAAATTGAGGAAAGTTTGCAAATGATGAACAACTATAAAATGCAATTGCTTAGCACTGGTAATTTATCTTCCGTTCAATTGAATAATATGCGAACACTTGCTGCTAAATGTCCTTTTGAATACGGAACGGCTGTATATATGGCACGTTCAGTTTTATCAAAATATGACTTGGGTATTATTTACAGCAATACTTGTGAGCTTATAAGTAATATAAAAAACAAAAGCATGTTAAACAATAATAACGATAACGATACAAGTATAGTTAATAATCCTATCGCTTTAAATAGCAGCATGATAAAGGTAAGCCCAAACCCTGCAAACAATAAGTTGACTATAGAGTTGCATTTGGAAAATTCTGATAATAATTGTATATTTGAACTGTATAATATAAACGGGGTTAGAATAATGCAAAATAATTTAGGAAATGGTATATTAAACAGTATAAATTTATTTGCTATACCGGAAGGAACTTATTTATACAAAATCATAAATGATGGGAATATTGTTGAAACAGATAAATTGATAA
>CAZELC010000292.1:0-3954 GCA_964512865.1 uncultured Bacteroidales bacterium | reverse complement strand
GCTGTACTATTTTAATCTAAAATATGCCTTGACTTAATCAGCAGACCCTAATTATATTATTCTTATCATTTAATTCTTTTACAGAATTAAATGCACAATCAGGATTATGCACTGATATAACCCCATTTTTTCAAGTTGACTTAACAGGAAATCCAAACGGCACCTGGGTTTCAGATACAGCCGTAGCCAGACAAGGTTTATGTTGTGGAAACACCAATCCTGATGTATGTATTGAATTTGAAATACTATTGGATGCCAGCGCTATTGCAATAAATTTCAACATAGCCTCCGGTGCTGTACCGGGTGGTTCTATGTATTATCAGATCGATTGCAGTCCGCCTACACCTGTTGGTGAACCCATATGCCTTAATGGCCCGGGACCTTATACATTAACCTTTTGCAAACCCGGAAATAATGTAAATACATATGCAATAACATCTTATATTGGTCCCTATACAGGTCCGGATGCCAGTACAACAGATAACTGTGATATACAACTAAATGTTTATGGATTGGATTCAACAATGATTTCATGGAACGATATTACAGCCGGCGGATTATATAATAATTTCCTAAGCTGCACTGATTGTCCTTCTCCCATTTTCACCCCTCACACACCCTATCCTGCATATATAGACTATAAAGTTTGCGGCTTGCCAATCACAGCAAAATGTACAGATAGTATAACCTGGTGTGATACTGTTAGGGTAAATCTAATACCTAAATTAAATGTTTCAATCATACCTCCCGGAACTGCAAGTTTTTGTAGTAATCAGGGTGGAATTCAGCTTTCTGCAATCGTAAGCGGTGGTGCTCCTCCTTATACATACATTTGGATTAACCCATCCGGCACTGCAGTAGGTTTTTCAAATCAATATTATGCTACAAGTTCAGGCACCTATACTGTTGAAATCAGAGATACAATGTATAGCCATTGCGGACCACAATATGCCAGTATCAATGTTGTTTCATACCCAATTCCTTTAGTTGTTGTTCCCCAAACATCAACAATATGTTATGGCTCAAACATTACCATTACTGCAAGCGGAGGTTCAACATATCAATGGAGCAACGGATCTACTTCTCCATCTATCACTGTAAGCCCTAATTCTTCAATTACATATTCTGTTACAGTTACAAACACATACGGATGCACAGCAACTGAAAATTCTGATGTCTTTGTAAATGCTTTACCTATAATCAATGCAGGAGCAGATCAGACAATTTGCAGCGGTACAAATGTTATATTAAATGCTACGGGCGGAAGTTCATATACCTGGAGTAATGGAATACAAACAGCATCAACTACAGTTTCTCCAACTACAACAACATCATATTCAGTAACAGCAACGGATATAAACGGTTGTAGCGCATCTGACAATGTTACCGTATTTGTAAATCCTTTACCTATTGCTGATGCAGGACCTGATCAATCCATATGCCTGGGACAGCAATCTGCCATTTTATCGGCTTCGGGTGGCACAAGTTATAACTGGAGTAATGGTATCAATTCATCGTCAATAACGGTATCACCTAATACGGTTACAACATATAGTGTTACTGCAACAAATAATGGATGCACTGCATCTGATAATGTAACTGTTTTTATAAACCCTTTACCAACTATAACTATCAGCCCTGCTCAAAATATTTGCAAAGGAGGAACAGCTACTTTGTCAGCAAGTGGAGGGAATACATATAATTGGAGTAATGGTTCTACATCATCATCCATTACTGTTTATCCGGCTTCTTCAACTACTTATTATGTTACTGTTACTAACTCATATGGATGTACTGCTACCGGAAGTTCTGTTGTTTATGTGAATGCACTACCAATAGCAAATGCAGGAACAGACCAAACCATTTGCAGCGGAGCTAACATAACATTGAATGCATCAGGAGGAATTTCATATGCATGGAATATAGGCGACTTAACATCTTCCATATCTGTTGCTCCCATTACAACAACATCGTATACCGTAACTGTAACAGATATCAACGGCTGTAGTGCATCAGACGATGTTACTGTATTAGTAAACCCAATACCTATTGTTAATGCCGGACAGGATCAAACAATTTGCCAGGGACAAACAGCAATATTAGGAGCATCGGGAGGTTCCGGTTATTACTGGAGTAATGGAAGCGCTTCATCTACGATTATTGTTTCACCTAATACAACAACAACATATAGTGTAACCGTAGTAAATAACGGATGTACAGCTTCGGATAACGTAACTGTTAATGTTAATGCTTCTCCTGTTATTACGGTTAGCCCAAATCAAAATATTTGTGAAGGAGTATCTACAACTATAACAACAAACGGAGCAAATTCTTATATCTGGAATAATGGAGCTTTAACAAATGTTATTATAGTTACGCCCACTACAACTACATTATATGTAGTAACAGCCACATCAACCAATGGATGCACAACTACCGGCGGTGCTACTATATATGTTCATCCTCTTCCTCCTGCAAATGCAGGACCTGATCAAACTATCTGTATTGGGCAAAATACTACGCTTTATGCAATGGGCGGTGAAACATATGAATGGAATACAGGAGATACTACTAATGTTGTTCATATTACACCTTCTGTAACTCTTGCATATACTGTTACTGTTACAGATAATCAATGTTCAGCTTCAGATGAAGTAATCGTAAATGTTGTTCCATTACCTATGATTTCATTTTACCCTGACATTACTATGGGGTGCCCTCCTTTGACCGTTAATTTTACCAATAATTCTATGCCTTCTGACCTTAATTATATATGGGATTTTGGCGACGGATCTTCCAGTTCCTCGCAATTCCCCGAACATATTTATAATTATTCCGGAACTTATAATGTTTCTTTAACTGCATATAATACTTATGGATGTTCTTCATCTCAGACATTTTCAGGAAATATTACAGTCTATCCCGGTGTTTCTGCAGAATATATTTACTCTCCTACTGAAATAACTACAATGGCTCCTAATGTATTATTCTTCGAGCAATGTGATAACGCTAATTTCTGGAACTGGAATTTTGGAGACACTGCTTCCGGTACTTTTAATTATTCTGCCGGTCAAACTCCTGAGCATGTTTTTTCAGGACCGGGAACATATACTATCTGGCTGGTTTCATCAAACTCATACGGTTGCATTGACTCCGTTGCACATACATTGATAGTAAAGGAACTTACTACAATTTTTATCCCTAATGCTTTTACCCCAAATGGTAATGGTACAAATGATGTATTTTTCCCTATCGGAACAAATATAAGCCCTGATGATTTTACAATGTATATTTATGACAGATGGGGTGAACAGATTTATAAAACAAACTATTTATCTCAAGGTTGGGATGGGAAGCCTGAAGGATCTAACAGAGTATGCCCTATGGGTGTATATGTGTGGCTTATTTACTATAAGGATATCGATGGGAATGAACATAAGATAACGGGCAGAGTAACGTTACTATAAACTTTTCAATTCTAAATAACTTCTCTCATTTTCACTATCTTTCTATTTAGTATTATTTATTTATCATTTTTATTTATAACCTAATACCGATAGCGCATTCATAATTGTCCAATTCCGTCATTGTTACCTTGCCAAATCAACAGCTTAATTACTTATCAACATTTTATAATTTTCTGGATGAAAAATGTATTTTTGTTTTCATTTTATGCTAAAAACTGAACGATATAAAAAATTTGTTGAGTACTTCAGCGAAAATGCACCAAATGCAGATACCGAATTGCACTATAAAAATGCTTTTCATCTCTTGATCGCTGTAATTTTATCAGCCCAGTGTACCGACAAGCGTGTGAATATGATAACACCTGCTTTGTTCAAAAAATTTCCGAATCCAGCTTCACTGGCAAAAAGTAATTATACAGAAGTGTTTGAATTTATTAAAACGTGCTCCTATCCTAATAATAAAGCACGTCATCTTGTTGAAATGGCA
>CAZELC010000291.1:0-3987 GCA_964512865.1 uncultured Bacteroidales bacterium | reverse complement strand
AAAATTCAGGCTCAGGATTGCACAGATTTTTTTATTTCGGAATATGTTGAGGGTACATCTCAAAGTAAAGCTATTGAGATTTACAATCCTACTGCAGCTCCCAAAAGTTTAAGCGGATATACATTAAACCGTTATTCAAACGGATCAGCAACAGTTACAAATACTCTTGCACTTACCGGGATTGTTCCTGCTTATGGTGTTTGGATTGTTACAAATGGAATGACTGATACAACAAGTACTTACGGGTGGTGTAATTCAGTGCTTTACAATTTGGGAGATCAGCATGGCTCAGGTGTTTATGGAACTGATCCATTAGTTTTCAACGGAAATGATGCTGTTACAATTGAAAGAACAAGTGATGGTGCTATAATTGACATTTTTGCCCGTATTGGACCACCTGATCCTATTGCAGGATGGTTTGATCAACCAGGTACAAATGGTGATTATACAACTTCTTTTGACTGGCAAGCATGGTCGGTGAATCATACACTTATCCGTAAAGCAAGTGTAAAAAAAGGTGTTACTTCTAATCCTTCGCCTTTTATTGTAAGCACAGAGTATGACTCGTTAATGGTTAATGATTGGTCACATCTTGGCTCACATACTTGTGATTGCAGTGGTGCAGGGGTTGAAAGCTTTTCTGCCGAAAAAAATGTATTTTTCTTTCCAAATCCTGTTACAGACGGAAAGCTTAAGATAAAGGCAACTGATGTAATTTCAGAAGTTGAAATCGTTAATATATTAGGTGAAAAAGTTTTCAATATAGAAAACTCCTGTAATAGGGCTGATATGAACCTTGATCTTGGTAAACTGGCTGATGGGGTTTATTTTGTTTCATCTTATTTTGCTGATAAATCAGTTATCACTAAGAAGATAATTGTAAAATAATAGAAATTAATTAAAATTGTTATAAAGACCAGAGCGTAAGTTCTGGTTTTTATTTCTAAAGCAAATTGTAAATAGTCAAATCAATAGTTATGAAATCCAGAATTATTTTAGCGATTGTTTTTATAATCGCTTTTTTGTCGGTTTCTGCACAAAAAGGTAAAATAACGGGAGTTGTAAGAGATGCCATGACAAAAGAAACCATTCCGGGCGTTAATATTGTGTATGCGGAAGGCAAAGGAACGACTACAGATATTAATGGATTTTTCTCAATTTCAGGTCTTAGCGCCGGAGAATATACTCTTACGATTTCTTATGTAGGATATGTTACGCAAAAATCTGTAATCAAATTAAAAGACAATACCATAGTGCTTGATTTTAACCTCTCTACGGTGACTTTATCTGAAGTTGAAGTTGTTGCTGATATTGCCAAAAACAGAGAGACGCCTGTTGCTTTTGTTAATATTCTTCCTGCAAAATTACAGGAAGAGCTTGGTTCACAGGATCTTCCAATGATATTAAATACCACTCCGGGCGTTTATGCTACTCAGCAAGGTGGAGGCGATGGTGATGCCAGAATAAATATCAGAGGTTTTAGTCAACGTAATGTAGCTGTAATGATTGATGGTATTCCGGTAAATGATATGGAAAACGGATGGGTATACTGGTCAAACTGGTTCGGTCTGGATGCAGTTACACGTTCAGTTCAGGTTCAGCGAGGTCTCGGAGCGTCAAAACTTGCAATACCTTCAGTTGGTGGAACAATGAATATTTTGACAACCGGTATTTCAAATAAAAAAGAAATCAGCCTTAAACAGGAGGTTGGAAGCGATAATTATCTTAGAACTACATTGTCGTATAATTCTGGGAAACTTCCGCACGGATGGGGAGTTACTGCCGCAGGTTCCTATAAATATAATTCCGGATGGGTAGATCAAACACAATCAAGCGGTTGGTTTTATTACCTTAAAATCGATAAAAGTATCGGTAAACATATAATCAGCATAACTGCAAGTGGCGCACCTCAAAAACATTCCCAAAGACCTTATAAAGAAGGAATTGCCACTTATGATATGAGCAAAGCAAGAGAATTAGGTATAGATTCTTTTCCTCCAAAATATTTCGGACTTGGTACACAATATAATCAAAACTGGGGATATATTGAAAGATGGTTTATGGAAGACGGGAAAAAGAAATATAATAACCTTGAAAGACTTAGCTCAAGTGTAAATTATTTTCACAAACCTCAATTCACATTAAGAGATTTCTGGAATGTGAACGATAAAGTTTATTTATCTAATATTTTATATTTGTCTAAAGGTAGCGGCGGCGGTACGTCTACATGGCAAACAGTTGGTGAAACTGATCTTGATGCAATGGGACAAATAAACTGGCAGAAATACTACGATGCCAATCGTGGACCTTTCTCCATTAATCCAATGTACAGCACCAGAGATCATCTGTCAAGTCAGATAATAAAATCATCAATCAATAATCATTTATGGTATGGATTGATATCAACACTCAACTATAATATCAGCAAAGTGTTTGATTTGTCAGCCGGAATTGACTTAAGAAGCTACAAAGGAAGTCATTATGATGAAGTGTATGATTTGCTTGGTGGTGATGCTTTTGTTAAAAGTCCTGCACCGGGTTCCGGTGATTATAATCGTGACCCGAAAACACTTCTATGTAAAGGAGCAAAAATTTCATACAACTACGATGGTATTGTAAGATGGGGCGGCGCTTTTATTCAAGGTCAGATGAAATATGGTCGTTTTACTGCTTTCATTAATGCAAGCGGTGCATACAGCGGATATAAAAAGATAGATTATTTTGCAAAAAAAGTTGTTAAAGTAGGAGATACCTCGCTTTACGTTGGATTTAACGATACAGTAAATTACAATGGTGTTACTTATGATAGAAATTCAGCTGAGTTAAAATATCAGGAATCTGACTGGAAATGGATCCCAAGTTATACAATTAAAGGAGGCGTCAATTTTAATTTATCTGAAACTTCCAATATTTTTGCAAATCTTGGCTACCTGACAAAAGCCCACGATTTTAAATATATTTATGAGAGAAATTCAATAGATCTTTTACCCGATATAAGAAACGAAGTTGTTGAAGCTGTTGAGTTAGGTTATAGCCTTAATCTGAAAAGATTGGCTGCAAATATTAACGGTTATTATACAATATGGAATAATAAAGCTATTGATGCAATCAGAACTAAAGTCGGAGATATTGATGTTACCGGAGATATTCCCGGTATTGATGCTTTGCATATAGGAGGTGAGCTTGAGTTCATGTGGAAAATTATCCCATCTCTTGAATTACAAGGCTTAGTTTCAATTGGAGACTGGCGATGGACTTCAATAGTTAAAGATGTTGTGCTTTATGATAATAATAATAAAGCACTTGACACTATTGATTTTGATGCACGTGGTGTGCATGTTGATGATGCTGCTCAGACACAGTATGGCGCAAGTTTAAGATATGAACCTTTTAAAGGTCTTTATGTAAAAGGTCAATTTACATATTTCGACAGATATTATTCGGCACTCGACCCTTCATCACTTAGTAGTGAAAATGGCAAAGATGCTGATGGTAATCCACGCGATTCATGGAAAATTCCTGCTTATTACCTTGTTGATCTTCATGCAGGATATTCTTTTAAAGTTAATAAACTGAGATATAGTATAAGATTTAGTATTCTTAACCTACTTGACAATAATTATATTGCAGAAGCTAAGAACAATGACTCCTATAATAATCCGGCATTTAATGATTTTGACGCAAAATCGGCAAGTGTATTTTTCGGGTTAGGAAGAAGATATAATGCAACATTTCAAATTACTTTTTAAAATCATTAACACATTTATCAATATGAAAAAATTAAGTTTAACATTTTTGATTCTGTTTGCAGCAATAACAATATTTGCTCAAACAACATTACCAACATCGTGGGATTGCCAACCAAGTACATTGCCGACATCAGGATGGACAACAGATATGGTAAATTATTATAATGTAGGAAGCGTGGGTTATTATCACTCGTCACCTTCTGCATGTAAATTTGACGCTACAGGCAGATATGTTATT
>CAZELC010000290.1:0-4014 GCA_964512865.1 uncultured Bacteroidales bacterium | reverse complement strand
GAACCTCTGGACATACGCTTACATCTTCTTGTGCAAATTCTTCTTTTACTTTTATCAACAAATGGAAGTGATTTGGCAATAAACAAAATGCGTAAGTATCAACCCATCTTGAAAGGTAATAATCGTATTTTCTTAAAAAGTAGTTATAATTCTCTTTTTTGTAAAAGAGCTTTTCGTGGTTATTACCGCGGTTATAAATATGATAGTATTTGCCTCTTTCGAGAGGGATTTCGTTGGGTTTCATTTTAAACTTCAACTTTTAATTTCTGAAATGTTTCCCAGAAGGTCAACTTTTACCTTGTGTGGATTTAATTTGATCCATGCATCAATACTCTGAACAATTTTCAACTTTCCTATTTGTTTAGAAAGCATTTCATTTTTTACTCCATTGTACTTATCATCAACGGAAGTTTCCGTTTGAAATCTAAAAAAATACCCTTTAGTTTGAAGTTTTTGTACCCTGTATAAATACTTATTTAATGCTGAATGATACATTTTTTCAATAGCCATATTATATTCTTCATCAGGCATACCAAGTATGAACATTTCATTTTGTTGAAGACTTATTTCAAATTTCCAGCTGACATCTGGTAAGTTTTTTAGAAAACTATCAGGTAGTTCTTTATCAACTAATAAATCCCAAACAGATGCAGGATCTTTTATAATTACGGGGATACCATATTTCTTACGTTCAACTGCATGCCAGAAAGTAACAACATGTTCTTGCTTATTTCCTTTCCCATCAATATAAATAGCAATATGATGATTGTTGCCTGGCTTCACAAACCCTATTGGTTCACCTTTATCATTTTGTTTTATAGGTTCAACAGCTGATAATCCTGTATAACAGCGAACTGTTTTAATTGGAATGGTCTTATTCTTATTTAAAAATATTGGATTATTTTTTAAATCTTTAAATGCTTCTTTTTCCTTATTGCCAAACATCATTAGCCTTTCAGTAATAGCTTCCCTTGCAGTTTTATCAATAACAAAAGGGATATCCTTTGTTGTTAAAGATTCAATAGGATATTTTATTACATATTTTTCTTTAAAACAAGTCCCATATTCAAGTATAACTTTTCCTTCCTTATCAAGATAAACCGGTTCTTTTTTAAGCGAAGCATAAGCTTTAGCATAATCACCTTCATATTTTGCTATCCTGTCTTCAATAAGATTTTTAATTCTTGGTTTAAATATCAAATCCGGATTTTCAAAGAGAAATTTTACAGGTTTCTTTTCATTAATAGTTTTAATCTTACCATATACAAACTCTTCATGAAGTTTACCTCTAGGTATTATTATCCCTTTTTGAAGGACAATCTTTTTCCCATTTTCATATTTAACCCTTTTACCTGTTGATGTTGCTTTTTTGCCTGCTTTAAAAGAAACGCAAATCTGGTCAATTTTATCACGAACTTTTTTTGTTTCAAAATGTGGCTGTTCATTAAGCCAGTTTTGCAGTAAAGAGCAATCATTCTTATGTCTATCGCTTTGTTTTTCCAATTCGGAAAACATCACATCTCTCTCAGTATTTAAATTATTCAACCTTTGAATAAAACTTTGTTTGGTACATGCAATCGTTAATGCATCTATTGCATGGTGCCGGTGGTCAACACGTTTACTCCAGCCTTTTATTCTTTCTTCAGTATGCTTTTGCTCTTTATGCTCAAATTCTCTTAATTCTGTCATACCAACAGCTTTATATTTCTCAAAATTAAGATCGTGTAAAATCATATCCCAACCCCAAACATTCCTGACAAAATCAGTAACACTGCCACTTGTAGCCCAAACATTACGACTTACCTGTTGTAAAATATCTTTTGCCTTTTTTGCAATAAATTGACTTTCGCGTAATTGTCGTTCAATAAAGTCAGTTGGTATTTTATTCTTTGTTGTTAGCAACCTTTCACGTTTGGTTTTTGAAATTTTACCATTTTTAAAGTATATTTCAATTCTTTCCAAATAATCATCAAACTCTTTTTCAGACTTTGACTTCATATAATCATATGCTGTTTTATTGCTTTTTTCGCTATTACATTTTCTGCAGGCACAAACTTTATTTGAGAAGCTATCATCAAAAAGTAATGATTTAGGAATAATATGCTCAACCTCAATATCAAATCCTTGTAAAAATTCATTTACATTTACAGGCTGTCCGCAGTAAAAACATTTGTGTTCTGCTTCTTCCCACATCCTGAACTTTTGAATTCTGCTGCGTGAAGACCTAAGACCATATTCATCTTCAATTCTTTTTGAAATGATTATGTTCTTTCTTTCATTTTCTCTGATGTTTTTATCAGTGGCATTTCGTTCATCTTTGCTTTGTTTAAGTTCTCTTGCCAATTCAACCCTGATTTCGGCAATTTGCCCATATTTGTCAATCAATGCATTAACAATGTTAATCATCTGATTTAATATTTTTTCGACTATTGGTTGCTTAAGCTCGTTTTTTCTAATCGGCGGCAATTTGTCTAATAGCACTCTTGCTTCATTTTCAGGCTTTGTTAAGCTTTCAGAATGTCTAAATCCTGAGGCTAAACATGCATCACTATATTTTAAACCATCAGCAAGATATGGCAAAATTCTCCTTATAGCTTTAGCACTTTTATTTCCATAACCTGCTTTTACAAAATCTAACTTAAAGAGATTATTTAATATGGTTTCATCATTGATTTTAAAATTTCTTTCTAAAACATTAGTAAGCTCTTGTTTATCAGAAATGGAGTATAAAGTATGCCACAATTTATATAAAGGTTCCAATTCAAAATCGGGACTCACAATTTGAATAATTTCTCCAGTAAGTTCATCAACCATATTTGAATCAACAAATTTCAAATTAAACTGTAACAAATTATCTAATCCAGCATAGCCTTCCAATGCTTTTTTGATTTGCATTTTAGTAATATTGCCTTGCAACCCTTTTCCTATTGCCTTTCCGCCCCACCAACCATCAGCTTTGCTAATATTAAGAATTTTATACAGATCAGAAAGCGTAAGTTTATCATTATTATCCAAATGATTGAACATTTCTATTCGTTGCCCTTTTGTGAATACAAATTCATCCCCATTTCTCTTTTTTAAAACAAGGTTATTGATACTTTCCCATATTTTACACACTTGAAATATTGGTGATGATCGAGGCGTAACCTTAGGTCCGTCAAATACAACTTTTCCTTCTTTATTTTTGTATTCTTTCAACTCAAATTCACATAATGATACAAGATGCTTACAAGATTTTAAATTTCTTTGGTAATAAATAATTTCGTCTCTGATTTCAGCAATAACTTTTTCATTGAGAATATCTGGGTAGTATTTTTTCTGACATTCTATTATTTTATCGAACTCCTCAACATAAGCTTTTCTTGGAAAGACTTGCTCTTTTGTTCGAAATGTATAGAACTTTCCTTTTTCCGTAATCTTTTCAGATTTAATTAATTCATCCAAGAAATATTGCCCAATTGTTTTTCCAAGTTCCTTGATTTTCTTATATCTGTTATTAACATCAGCAACGTAATCCTTTTGCTTTTTATCTTCATTTCCCTCATCAGCTTTGCTATGCTTGTATCCGCGCTTTTGATTTAAATGAAATAGTACCCGACCTAACTCACATAATGAAACTTGTTTAATTGCAGCATTTGCCCTAATCGACCAAAGTTCTATTATTGGCAGCTTAATTAATGTTTCATCTGGCATCATATTCAATTCAGAAAGCTTCTTAATTAATGCCTTTCTCCTTAATTGATATCTGTCATAACCTTTTCGTGCTGTTCTTTTTTCAGTTCTTTTCTGATTCTTTGAAATAGCGTTCCCTGTGGAAAATTCATTTGCATCGTCTGGTGTAAGAGGAATAATCCTACTACCAATTCCAAGAATATCAGTTGGTATTCCATTATCTTCAGAAATTAACGCCCACCCAATTGAATTAGTTCCCAAATCCAATCCCAAAATTTTTTTCATAATAATTTGGTTTTATTTATTTTCTTGTTATTTTTGTCCTACAAATTGAAGCAAATC
>CAZELC010000289.1:0-4033 GCA_964512865.1 uncultured Bacteroidales bacterium | reverse complement strand
TGTACTCTGTTTTTACCGAAAGTTAATTGAGAGCCATTATAAAATTGAGAATATGTTGAAGTTGAGGTAATAAAAATCAAAAATGTTATCACCAACTTATATGTTAAGCTGAAAAAATGAAGTGACTTTTTTTCTGAATTTCTCATTCGAACTTTTACAGTTGTTTAGAAGAGTGCTAATTTACTAATTATTTACAAAATTAGCCATAATATGATAATTAAAATCAATATTTTTGTATCCGCTTTCATACATTGCTGTTAAATAAAAAGAAAATGTCAGAAATTAAGATATTTGAATTTAATTCCTTTCAGGTTAATACTTATATTGTTTATGATGAGTCGAAGGAATGTATAATTATTGATGCCGGATGTTATACCGAAAATGAAAAAAAACTGTTTACTGAATTTATTGATAAAAATGAACTTGTACCAAAACGGTTAATTTCTACACATTGTCATATTGACCATATTCTAGGTAATACTTTGGCTTCTGAAAAATACAACCTTGGTATCGAAGTTCATGAGGAAGGTGTTGAGTTTATGCGCGCTTCAATAGGTTATGCTTCGGTTTTCGGGATAAATGTCGATAAGATTCAACGACCTTCGGCTTTTATCAGAGAAAATGATATTATTTCCTTTGGAAACACTAAATTAAGTGTAATTTATACTCCCGGGCATGCCGCAGGAAGCATCTGTCTTGTTAATGATGAGGAAAAATATCTTTTTTCGGGCGATGTGATCTTCCATAATAGTATTGGTCGCACCGATTTGCCTACAGGAGATTATGACCTTTTACTAACCAGTATAAAAGAAAAAATTATGATACTGGATGATGATTACAAAATCTATTGCGGTCATGGCCCTGTTACTACCGTTGGTTATGAGAGAAGAAATAATCCTTTTTTGAAATAACAGTTTTTTAGTTTTGATTAAATCAGTGAGACTATAATTTTGTTTTCCAAAATTATTTAGTCGAACTGATCCCGAGCGAAGCCGAGGGATCACAAGGGTATTATTCCCCACCGCCTGACTACCGTTAGGCAGGCTTGCGGCGAAAAACATGAAGTGTTTTATTTATTGATACCCCGCTGCTCTGCCGCGGGGAGTTTCATTAGGTTCTTTTGAGAAATTAACCTGAATCATGAATTAAAGAATTCAACAGCCTTTTTTGTAACCTCTTCATCCAAAATATAATTCATGCAAGCAAAGTGACCTCTCGGACATTGCCTGTATCCCAGTTTACTGCACGGACGGCAAGTGATTCCCCTGACTTCAAAAATTGAAGAGTTGCTTTTAAATTCATCAGGTAAATATGGATACATCCCGAATGAAGGCACAGTATTTCCCCAAAGCGAAATTATTTTTTTTCTGAAAGCAGCAGCAATATGCATAAGACCTGTATCGCTTGTAATAACAAGTTTTGCCTGTTTTACAACAGAAGCCGATTGATTAATATTGTATTTCCCGCAACAGTTTAATACCATTTTTCCTGTTTTTGAAACGATATATTCAGCTTTTGCAAAATCCTCTTTTCCTCCAAGCAATATGACAGGTTTATTTATTAGATTGCAGATTGAAACCATCTTGTCTGGCGGAATTTGCTTTGTAGCCTGTTTGCTTCCTACAACCATTACAATATATCCTTTTCTGAAATCTTCAGGGAAATTATTTACATCAATTTCACTACTATTGGGAATAAAATAATCAAGTCCTTCACCATCATTAAAAATTTTAAACTTTTCAGCCGCTTTAAGATATCTGTCAACAATGTGAACATTGGGCATAATATTCAATTTGAAGTTGACAAATATCCATTTTCTGAAGTTAAGTTTATTAAATGAAGAATATGGCTTTTTAAGAGCAAGTTTAATTCCTGCAGAACGAAGATTTTTATGGAGATCAATAACAAAGTCATAATTCTCCGATTTAAGTTCTTTAGTAATTTCCGAAATCTTCTTTTCGATAGTAAAAATCCTGTCGATATATTGGTTTGATTCTAATAACGGAAGATATTGATGTTTGGTCAGATAGTGAAGCTCAATATCTGGACATTGTTTTTTCAGACATCTGATTAATGGTGTGGTAAGTACAATATCGCCAATTGAACTCAGGCGTATTACAAGTAATTTCTTCAAATGAATTTATTTCGTTTTGTAGTGAACTTCGTAAGTTATCGGATTGTTTCCTGAGTCGTTATAGCTTTCACTTAACCAAAGTTCTTTTGACGCAAGCCTAAGAATCTTAAGTGTTGATATAGTAATATTTGAAACTTTTATTATAAGTGTTGTGTTGTTATCTCCGAACTCCCATGTGCCACCTATTGAAAAAGGTGTATTACTCTGATCGGTAAATGATTTTGTATAAGTGCCATCTTTGCTAAACGACATCTCCATGTTTTTAAAACTTGCTGCATAAGCAATTGTTACATCAATGTCAGCGATATATGCTTTGTCAAGCACCCATGTGTTGCAAAGTCTTGCTTTTGCAGACCTTAAGCTAACTGCCGGTCCATCCTCATATTTGTTACACGACTGGAAAACCAATGAGGAAGATAAAAGCAATGCGATAAATAGAACTGATTTTTTCATAATCATAATTATTTTTTTAATATCTGACAAATTCAAATCTTGTTTTAGAATAATTTTCTTTATATAGCCAGAGCTCTGTTGTTGTAAGTTTTTGAATATCGTAATAAATAAGGAAGACATCAATTAATATGGCATTTATTCCTGATTTATCATAATTAAATTCCCACACTGCAGATGAAGGATAGACTGTGCCGTTATTATCAGTCATTGTCTTTTCTACAGTGCCATCTTCTTTAAATTCGATAGTATATTCTTTTGCAACAGAAAAATATTCATTAGAAACATCTTTGTCCTCTCTCAAAACCTTGCTTAATTTCCATTTGTTAACCAATCGGGTTTGCTTTGTTTTAAAACTTATGAAAGGACCATAATCATATTTCTTGCAATTAGTAAGAAAACTAACTGATATTATTATTGATAAAACCAGAACGGTTATTTTTCTCATTATCTGAAAATCCTTAATATAGGTTAACAAATATATTGATTAAAATTTTCACCGACAAGCAAATTAAAAATAAAAAAGCTTAATTTTATTTAAATTTATTTACGATGCTTATTGATACACATTGCCATATAGATGCTGATGATTTTGATGACGACAGGGATGTTGTTATTCGGAATTCTAAAAATAACGGGGTTGAATTTATATTTATTCCTAACGTTGATAATTCAACTATTGATAAAGTTATTATGATGTCGGAGTTATATGCAGGTTATTGTTTTCCAATGCTTGGAATTCATCCTACTTCTGTTAAAGACAACTACAAAGATGAACTTGGAATATTTGAAAAATACCTTCACAAATATAATTTTATCGGAATTGGTGAAATTGGAATTGATCTTTATTGGGATAAGACATATTATGTGGAACAGGAAAAGGTTTTTGTTTACCAGCTTAATATTGCTGCAGAATCGGGATTGCCGGTTGTTATTCATTCACGCAGTTCTCTTGAAGAATTGATAGGTATTCTTAAAAAAGAAAATATTAAGGGATTAAAAGGTGTTTTTCATTGCTTTCCCGGTGGTTATGAACAGGCAAAAAGAGTAATTGATCTTGGTTTTTATATTGGAATAGGAGGTGTTGTAACTTATAAAAATTCAGGAATGAGCAAGCTGTTTGAAAATTTAGATATCTCAAAAGTAATACTCGAAACTGACGCCCCATATCTGACACCCGTGCCATTTCGAGGAAAAAGAAATGAAAGCTCTATGTTGGTTCATATCGCTGAAAAGATAGCACAACTTACTGCAATTCCGTTCGAAGATATTGCAAGAATAACATCAGAAAATGCACTGGACTTATTTAAAATCAATAATTACAAATAATTAAAGGGTAATAGATTAATAATCAATAATCAATAATTATTATATTATGCAGAAGCGTTCAATACTTGTAATTTATACCGGCGGCACAATAGGAATGATTCAGGATCCGCAGACCGGTAC